>LGTG01000154.1 GCA_001190015.1 Candidatus Burkholderia crenata | reverse complement strand
CGCTTGCCCCCGCCCCCGCCTTCTATCCGGTTCTTGTACATCGGCTCACGGTTTCGCTCCACGCTTCCTCCCCACGCTCGGTCACCTTCACGCAGTTGCGCTTCACTTCGTTCGCTGTGGTCAACTCACGGGAGGACTTACACCTCCAAGATTGCGCCCATGCTGGGCGCACACAAAAAAAGCCGCACAGAGGGCGGCTTTGGTCAGGAGAATCAGTCATGCAAGGTGTTTTCACACAACTACCCGTGGCCGTACGGCGGCGCTTACCAACGGACCTACTAACGGACCTGCGGGCGGGCGCCTTCTGGCTGTGACGCTTGCTCGCCAGAAGTGTTGCGAGCGCCCCAGCGTTGCGCGAGCACCGTGCACGTCATCAACTGGATCTGGTGAAAGAGCATCAACGGCAACACGACCGCGCCCACTGCATGCGAGGCAAAAATCACCTTCGCCATGGGAATCCCCGAGGCGAGGCTTTTCTTCGAGCCACAAAAAATGATCGTGATCTGATCCGCCCGGTTGAAGCCCAACCGCTTACTAGCAAACGCCGTTACCCCCAGCGCAAGTGCAAGCAGTACCACGTTCACTACAACAAGCCCGCCGAACGTTTGCAGGGAAACGGTGTGCCAGATGCCTTCGTTCACCGCTTCGCTGAACGCGACGTATACGACCAGCAGGATTGAGCTTTGACCGACGAAACGCAGGACGCTGCGGTTCTTGTCGAGCCATTTGCTGATCACTGGTCGCAGCAGTTGCCCGGCAATGAATGGCACGAGCAATTGCAGCACGATATTGCCGACCGTGTGCCACGCTGAGCCAGCGTGGCCGCTGCCGTCCGTTACAACAAGGCCGACCAGCGCAGGCGTAATGAAGATGCCAAGCAGGCTCGACGCCAAGGCGGCGCAAACCGCGGCCGGGACATTGCCCTTGGCAATGGAGGTGAACGCAATAGACGACTGCACGGTGGAAGGCAGCATGCACAGGAACAGGATGCCCATGTACAGCGCAAGCGTGACGAGTGGCGTGAGGATGGGTTTCAGCGCCAGGCCAAGCAGCGGAAACAGCGCGAAGGTGCTGAGCAATACGACGATGTGCAGACGCCAGTGCGTCATGCCTGACACGATCGCTTCGCGGGAGAACTTTGCGCCGTGCAGGAAAAACAACAGTCCGACGGCAATGTTGGTCAGCCAGTTGAAGCCGACTGCCGCTGCGCCACGGCAGGGCAGCAGGCTGGCAAGGATCACCGTGCCTACTAGTGCGAGGGTGAAGTTATCGGGGAAAAAATTGGGGCGGGTCATCGACTTCACATGTTCATGAAAGTGCATGACGACTTCCGGCGGTCCCATTCTGCGCCTTCAAAAACTACTGCACGAAAGCCGCCGCAATTCCTATTTGGAACCCAGAGCGATTCAAGATGCAAATTCGTTTAAGTGATTTATTGATGTGTAAAACGCATGAGTAGAAGGTTTCAGGCGCTTGGGAGGACCGGCTGCAGACCACTGGTCAGCAACCGGAATCAAGCTGATTTGATCCGACGGAAGGGCTGCACGGCAGCTCGAAAAAAGCCCGAAACCTGTAAACTAACATGGTATTATAATCTTTGCAATTACCAATATTTTTCGGCGAGTTCGAAACCGAGCAGGATATCTGTAAGCCTTACCAATCCTCGCCAGACAACGATATTGCCCGGAGGAGGATCATTGGCTCGGGCCAG
>LGTG01000153.1 GCA_001190015.1 Candidatus Burkholderia crenata | reverse complement strand
ATTTCGAGATGTTGCAACGACCGGTTGAATTCGCCGTTTTTCTCCCGCGAGCCAGCCCATACCGTGGGAATTCCACAACGATGCCACCCTGCAGTCGAAAGCCGCGATTTTTTGGCGGTTTCGTCGGTGCTATGCTTTGGCTAGCCTTATTGTAACTGTAACGGTTAGCTCCATTCACCCAGTCTACAGCCTCAGCAATGTGCCAACTTCTCGGAATGAACTGCGCGGAACCAACGGACGTGATTTTCTCGTTCACCGGTTTCGCGGCGCGTGGCGGCGTTACCGACCATCACGCGGACGGCTGGGGCATTGCGTTCTTCGAAGACAAGGCATGCCGTCTTTTAATCGATCACCAGTCGTCGGCCAGTTCACCGCTCGCCGAAATGGTAAAGCGTTATCCGATCAAGTCGAAAAACACGATCGCGCATATTCGCAAGGCCACGCAAGGTCACATCCTGCTTGAAAACTGCCATCCATTCATGCGTGAGTTGTGGGGACGGCATTGGATTTTCGCGCACAACGGCGACCTGAAAGATTTCAAGCCCTGTCTGAATGGACAATATCAGCCGGTCGGCACCACAGACAGCGAGCTGGCGTTCTGCGCTTTGCTGCAAGGTCTGCGACGCGAATTCCCTGGCTGCCAGCCACCGCTGGACGAGCTGTTCGCGGCGCTGGAAAAGCTGACGCGTGAGATCACGCAATTCGGCGTATTCAATTTTCTGATGTCGAACGGCCAGGCGCTGTTCACGCATTGCTCCACGCATCTGTATTACCTCGTGCGCAGCTGGCCGTTCTCCACCGCGCATTTGATCGACGCGGACATGTCGATCGATTTCGCGAAGTACACCACGCCGGAAGATCGTGTCGCGGTGACCGCCACCTCGCCGCTCACCGACGACGAAATCTGGATACGCTTCGAACCCGGCGACCTCGCATTGTTCCAGCACGGCGCACGGCTCAAGACGGTTAACGTTCCGGTGCCGGCAGACGTCGCGGAGAAAGCACGCGAACCGTTGTGCAAGGTTTGCATTGAATCGATGCTGCGCGCGGAGACCATCGAGACGACGGCGGATGTGGAGACTGAACTCGGGATAGAGTAGTTGAAGAGTAAATGAGGAATAGTTTGAAGTAGTTTCGCGGCTGAAGGATCACCTGAACTCACGCTTGTTCCACTCTCCAGGGAGCTCATGCAATGTCAGGAAAATTCGTCATCGACAGAGCCCGCAACGGCCAGTTCTATTTCAACCTGCGGGCCGTTCACACTTGCAATTACCAATATTTTTCGGCGAGTTCGAAACCGAGCAGGATATCTGTAAGCCTTACTAATCCTCGCCAGACAACGATATTGCCCGGAGGAGGATCAT
>LGTG01000152.1 GCA_001190015.1 Candidatus Burkholderia crenata | reverse complement strand
GCCGACAACCACGGGCTAGCAGCAACGGCCCCTGGTCACTTCGCTTCTATTCAATCCAACGCCGCCGTTTAGTGTCGGATTTGCACCGCCGCTAACAATAGGTCAGATCCGGGTAGTGCCCGGCCGCGCGCACGCCGCCGCCGTTGATCTGATTCATGTCCTTCCAGCGCGAAATGCCCAGCGAACTGGTGATGACCGGAAAGCCGTGCTCATGCGCATAGAGCGCCGTACGTTCGAACCGCATGTCGAAACACATGGTTCAGCGAACGCCGCGCTCAGGCTCGTGTTTCATACCGCGGGCCCGTTCGAACCAGTTGTCGCGGTCGTAGTCGGCATCGACGAACGGGATGCCGAACTTCTCGGCGAACCGGATATTCTCGTTTTTATGCAGCTCGTATTCCTTGAGCAGATAGATGTTCGGGTTGTAGAAGAAGATCGTGAAGTCGATACCCGACGCCTGCATGGCTTCCATGACTTCGCCGGAACACGGCGCGCAGCAAGAATGCAGCAGAACCTTGCTATGTCCGTTGGGCAGTGCCAGCGGCTTACGTTCAGGAGACTGAGTCATGGGGTCTCCCGTCTGCTATCAGGGCCGCTTCCGGCATGCGCGCCAGGTCGATAAAGGCCTTGAGGTAGTCAATTTCAGTGTCGGTTTCGCGCGCGCCCAGGAAAATCTGCTTGGCGATGCCCTTTCGCCCCAGCCGCACCGGGACAACGTTCATTTTATCGACATACTCTTCCACCAGCCACCGAGGCAGCGCCGCGACGCCCCTGCCGCTTGCCACCATCTGCAGCATGATGTCGGTGGTCTCGATCGCCTTGTGGCACCGGGGCGTAACACCTGCCGGCATCAGAAACTGGTTGTAGATGTCGAGCCTGTCGGTCTCTACCGGATAGGTGATCAACACCTCCCGGGTCAACTGGTCCGGCTTCACATAGTCAGCGTTGGCAAGCGAATGTTCCCGGTTTACCACCAGTACCTGCTCGTAATCGAACACGGGTTCGAAGCGCAAGCCCGGCTTATAGAGCGGATCCGGCGTCACAAGCAGGTCGATCTCGTAGCCGAACAAGGCGCCAATTCCTCCAAACTGGAACTTCTTCTTGACGTCGACATCCACGTCCGGCCAGCAAGCGAGATATGGCGAGACCACCTTGAGCAACCACTGGTAGCAGGGATGGCATTCCATACCAATGCGTAGCGCGCCGCGCTCACCCTGCGCGTATTGTTTAAGACGCTCCTCAGCGAGATCCAGTTGCGGCAGCACGCGGTTGGCCACTGCAAGCAGGTATTGACCGGCCTGGGTCAAACGCAGGCTGCGGCCCTCGCGCAACCAGATATCCGTCCCCAGTTGCTGCTCCAGCTTTTTCATGGAGTGGCTGAGTGCGGATTGCGTCAGATACAGCACCCCCGCCGCTGCAGTAAGCGAGCCGTGCTTGTCTACCGCCTGAACGATCGCTAGATGAATTCTTTCAAGCATGACGATACATGATATAGATTAATTGATAGTTGAATTAATACCATTTTACTTCATAGAACGCCTTCCCTACCATCCGGGAATCTGAAACCCGACCAAATCGAAGGCAAAGCGATGGCAACGACACACAATCTGGGCTTCCCCTGCATCGGTGCAAAGCGCGAACTGAAATTCGCCCTGGAGTCTTATTGGAAAGGGGAATCTTCGCTCGGCGAACTGAAAGCGCTGGGCGCCCAGTTGCGCCAGCGTCATTGGGCACACCAAGCCGGCCTGGGTCTGGCGGCCGTGGGCGATTTCGCCTTCTATGACCAGGTGCTGGACATGAGCTTCACCCTTGGCAATCTGCCGGAACGCGTGCAAGGCTTTCACGGCGATACCCTTGACAACTACTTCCGCGTAGCCCGTGGCCGTTCAGCCAAGGGTGCCGAGGACCATAGCGCGTGCTGTGGCGGGGTCGCCGCCGGCGAGATGACCAAATGGTTCGACACCAATTACCACTACATCGTTCCCGAATTCAGCGCTGGCACCGAATTCAAGCTCGACCCGTCGCGCCTGCTGGAACAACTGGCTGAGGCCAAGGTGCAAGCCGTCAAGGCTAAGTCGGTGATCGTTGGCCCGGTGACCTATCTGGCGCTCGGCAAGGCGAAGGACGACTCCGACAAGCTGGCCCTGCTGCCGCGCCTGCTGCCAGTCTACGCGGAACTGCTGGCCGCGCTGGCTGCGCAAGGTGTTGAATGGGTCCAGATCGATGAACCGATCCTCGTCACCGAGTTGTCTGCCGAATGGCAACAAGCGTACGTCACGGCATACGACGCGCTTGCCAAGGGCAAGGTCAAGCTGTTGCTGGCGACGTACTTCGGCCAGTTGCTCGGCAACCTGCCGCTCGCCTGCAAACTGCCGGTGCAGGGCCTGCATCTGGATACTATCAATGCTCGCGCTGAAGTCGATGCAGTGATTGCTCAGCTTCCCAAAGACACCGTACTGTCGCTGGGCGTGATCAACGGCCGCAATATCTGGAAGACGGACCTCAACAGCGTGCTGGACTGGCTCGAGCCGGTCGCGAAGCAACTGGGCGACCGCCTGTGGATCACACCGTCGTGCTCGCTGCTGCATGTGCCGGTGGATCTCGACAGCGAGCAGAAGCTGGATGAGGAAGTCCGTTCGTGGCTCGCCTTCGCACTGCAAAAGCTGGGCGAACTGAAGGTGCTGGCGACCGCGCTGAACAACGGCCGTGACGCCGTCAAGGCAGAGCTGGCCGCTAACAGTGCCGCTATTGCCGCCCGTCGTGCGTCGCCGCGTGTGAACGACCCGGCTGTGAAGGCTGCCCTCGCGAAGATCAGTCCGGCACTGGGTCAGCGCAAGAACGCCTACCCGGCGCGCGCTGGCAAGCAGGCTGCCCTGCTGAACCTGCCGGCTTACCCGACCACGACTATCGGCTCGTTCCCGCAGACCGGCACGATCCGCCATGCGCGCAGCCAGTTCAAGAGCGGTGAATTGGACGAAGCTGGTTACAAGGTCGCGATGCGCGCCGAGATCGAACGCAGCGTGCGCGAGCAGGAAGCGCTGGGTCTGGACGTGCTGGTGCACGGTGAAGCCGAGCGTAACGACATGGTGGAGTACTTCGGCGAACAGCTCGATGGCTACGCCTTCAGCCAGTTCGGCTGGGTGCAGTCGTATGGCTCGCGTTGCGTCAAGCCGCCTATCCTGTTCGGCGACATCAGCCGTCCGAAGGCCATGACCGTCGAATGGATCAAGTATGCCCAGTCGCTCACCAGCAAGCCGATGAAGGGCATGCTGACCGGCCCGGTCACGATTCTGAACTGGTCCTTCGTGCGTGACGACCACCCGCGTTCGGTGTCGTGCTACCAGCTCGCACTGGCAATCCGCGAAGAAGTGCTGGACCTCGAGAAGGCCGGCGTGCGAGTGATCCAGATCGACGAAGCGGCCTTGCGCGAAGGCCTGCCGCTGCGCAAGTCGCAGTGGAAGGAATACCTGGACTGGGCAGTGACGTCGTTCCGTATCACCGCCAATGGCGTGGATGACGAAACGCAGATCCACACGCATATGTGCTATTCGGAGTTCAACGACATCATTGCGTCGATCGCCGACATGGACGCTGACGTGATCACCATCGAGACCTCGCGCTCGGATATGGAGTTGCTGGACGCGTTCGACAACTTCAACTACCCGAACGAAATCGGCCCGGGCGTGTACGACATTCACTCGCCGAACATTCCGACCGAAGAGCACATCGTTCAACTGATGAAGAAGGCGGCTGAACGCATTCCGGCGCAACGACTGTGGGTGAACCCGGACTGCGGCCTGAAGACGCGTCAGTGGGAAGAAGTCATTCCGGCACTGACCAACATGGTGGCAGCGGCCAAGAAGCTGCGCGCTTCCGTCTAAAAGGCAGACGCGCCGTCTCGCACGGTGCGTCTGCTTGGCCTCCGGGTTCGAATCGGACCAGCGTGGCACGCCCCTCTTCAATCCATCCCGGGTCGCCCCCGGGATTTCTTACTTTCGAGTCCCCACCATGTTTGAACGCAGCCGTTTCACACTCGACCAGATCGATCCCGAGTTGTTCGCCGCCATCCAGAAGGAAGACCGGCGCCAGGAAGAACACATCGAACTCATCGCCTCGGAAAACTGCACTTCGCCGGCCGTGATGGAGGCGCAAGGTTCGCAACTGACCAATAAATACGCTGAGGGCTATCCAGGCAAGCGCTATTACGGTGGCTGTGAGTTTGTCGACGTCGTCGAGCAGCTCGCCATCGACCGCGTGAAGCAGCTGTTCGGCGCCGAAGCGGCCAACGTGCAGCCCAACTGGTTCGCAAGCCAACCAGGGCGTGTTCTTCGCGATGCTGAAGCCGGGCGACACCATCATGGGCATGAGCCTCGCCGAAGGCGGTCACCTGACCCACGGCATGGCGCTGAACATGACAAGCGGCAAGTGGTTCAACGGGCGAATTCAACCGGTCGTTGCAACATCTCGAAAT
>LGTG01000151.1 GCA_001190015.1 Candidatus Burkholderia crenata | reverse complement strand
CCTCAACTTCTCGAACCGCCCGGTGCGGATCCGCATGCCAGGTGGTGTGGCAGGGGTACGGCCTTATTTATGGTCGTACCCTATGCCGATTGGATATGCTGATTGTCATGCTGGTGGTGCTCAATGTTTGGCACCGCGCATGATTTGGGCCTTTTCGTGTTCCCAGTCGCGCTTTTTCTCGGTTTCGCGTTTGTCGTGGAGCTTCTTGCCCTTCGCGAGGCCGATTTCGCATTTCACACGACCGCCTTTGTAGTGGAAGTTCAGCGGGGCGACCGTGTGGCCTTTCTGCTCGACCTTGCCGATGAGCTTCGAAATCTCTTCGCTATGGAGCAGAAGTTTGCGTGTTCGGACCGGGTCCGGATGGATGTGGGTCGATGCTTCAGGCAACGGGCTGATGTGTGCGCCGATCAGGAACAGTTCGCCGTCACGAATGATGACGTAGCCTTCCTTGATCTGGCCGCGGCCGGCCCTGAGCGCCTTGACTTCCCACCCTTCCAGTACGAGCCCCGCCTCGTAGCGATCTTCGATGAAATAATCGAAGAAGGCTTTTCTGTTGTCGATGATGTTCATGAATGAAAATTGCCTAACTCGTTTAAAATCCTGATTTTAGCAGCGTGGGCGAGGTAAAGCCCGCAAAACTTCCCACTCTCTCACTCTTGCCAAGCGTTGCGCCTTTTATGGCAGATGTCCAGAAAACTGTATTGATCCGTCACTCTGCAGAGCAGATGTTCGACCTCGTCACCGGTGTCGCCGATTACCCGAATTTCTTGCCATGGTGTGGAGGCGTGGAAGTAGGCCACCACGACGAACACAGCATGGAAGCGAAGATCCACATCAATTTCAAGGGCATCAAGCAGCATTTCGCCACTCGCAACGTACATACGCGGCCGACCACCATCGATATGGAGTTCATGGACGGTCCTTTCAAGAAGTTCACCGGATATTGGCGGTTCACGCCGTTGCGGGCCGACGCCTGCAAGATTGAGTTCGCGTTGCACTACGAGTTTTCGAACATCATTCTCGAGAAGATTATCGGCCCGGTTTTCAGCCACATTGCGCACACGTTCGTGGATTCGTTCGTGAAGCGCGCCGATCAGCGGTATGGAAAGTGATGACTCTGTCTGTCGAGGTTTGTTATGCATTGCCGGAGGGGAAAAGCGCGGTGCGTGCGCTTTCCCTGGGGGAAGGGGTGACCCTGCGGGAAGCCATTGAGGCGAGTGGATTGCTCGCCCAGTTTCCCGAGATCGACCTGAACGTGCAGAAAGTGGGCATTTTCGGAAAAATCCAGGCGCTGGATGCCGTGCTAGCCGATCACGACCGGGTTGAGATTTATCGGCCGCTGAAGGTCGATCCGAAAGTGGCGCGGCAAAGGCGGGTCGAGAAGACACGGCGCGGAGGGTCCATTGAAGGGCGGCGATGGACGCGTAAGGAAGCGCGGTAGGGGCGATCCGCTTTTCGGCCGGCATCCGCAAAACCGAACTTGTATCGAACGTAAATCGAGCGAAAAACCGAAACGGCGGTGTAAATTGCCCGCCCGGCCAAGGTCCGTAAATTGCGCCGGAAAACGAGAAACGCTGCGTAACCTGCTGTTCGGGCAGTGAAAATCCGGGAAACTATCGGTATAATCCGGTTTTGCGCCCATAGGATTGCCATGCGTCTGATCCAGAAAGCACTCACGTTCGATGACGTGCTCCTCGTGCCCGCGTTTTCCAATGTTCTCCCGCGTGACACCAGCCTGAAAACCCAGGTTACCCGCAAGATCTCCCTAAATATGCCCCTGTTGTCCGCTGCCATGGACACAGTCACCGAAGGCCGCCTCGCAATCGCGATGGCCCAGCTCGGCGGCGTCGGCATCATCCAAAAGAATCTTACCGCTGCCGAACAGGCCCGCGAAGTCGCGAAAGTAAAGCGCTTCGAATCCGGCGTGGTGCGCGATCCGATCACCGTTCCGCCGCAAATGAAAGTGCGCGACGTGATCGCTCTCACACAACAGCACGGCATTTCCGGTTTCCCGGTGGTGGAAGGGCAGCAACTGATCGGTATTGTGACGAACCGGGACCTGCGCTTTGAAGAACGTCTCGACGACGGAGTGCGCAAGATCATGACGCCGCGTGAAGGTCTCGTGACCGTCAAGGAAGGCACGCCGCTCGCTGAAGCCAAGGCGCTGATGCACAGTCATCGGCTGGAACGCGTGCTGGTCGTGAACGACTCGTTCGAATTGCGCGGCCTCATGACCGTCAAGGACATCACCAAGCAAACCGAACACCCCGATGCCTGCAAGGACGAACACGGCAAGCTGCGCGCTGGCGCGGCAGTGGGCGTAGGCCCGGAGAACGAAGAGCGCGTTGAGCTGCTGTCGGCGGCGGGAGTGGACATCATCGTTGTGGATACGGCGCACGGTCACAGCCAGGGCGTGCTCGAACGCGTGCGCTGGGTGAAGCAGAACTATCCGCACATTGAAGTGATTGGCGGGAATATCGCCACGGCTGCAGCCGCGAAGGCGCTCGTAGAGTACGGTGCGGACGGCGTGAAGGTCGGTATCGGCCCGGGTTCCATCTGCACGACACGGATCGTAGCAGGTGTCGGTGTACCGCAAATCACGGCGGTGGCGAACGTGTCGGACGCATTGCGCGGTTCGGGCGTGCCGGTGATCTCCGACGGCGGTGTGCGTTTTTCCGGCGATGTCAGCAAGGCGCTTGCAGCCGGCGCGGACGCCGTGATGATGGGCAGCATGCTTGCCGGCACGGAAGAATCCCCCGGCGACGTGTTCCTGTTCCAGGGGCGCCAGTTCAAGGCGTATCGCGGCATGGGTTCGGTCGGCGCGATGAAGGACGGTGCGGCGGACCGGTATTTCCAGGACAACTCGGCGAATATCGATAAGCTCGTGCCCGAAGGCATTGAAGGGCAGGTTGCGTACAAGGGCTCGATCAATGCCATCCTGTTACAGGTGGTCGGCGGCGTCCGGGCGAGCATGGGATATTGCGGCTGCCACAATATCGCCGAAATGCACGACAAGGCCGAGTTCGTCCAGATCACGGGCGCCGGTATGCGCGAATCGCACGTGCACGACGTGCAGATCACGAAGGAAGCGCCCAACTACCACGTGGACTGACCATGAAACCGCTGCTGCGCGCTGTTCTTGTCATCAATGCACTGATTTTCCTGGCGTTTGGCGTGTTGTTCCTGCTTACGCCATGGGCAGCTGTAGGCATCGGTGCATCTCGTGACCGTGCAGCCGCCGTTTGTCGGACAAGTTGTTCGGGGTTGCGCTGATCGGCCTTTCGTGGCTTGCGGTTCATGCCGCTGTCGATGGCGCCCTGACTGCAACAGTCGCCAAGGTGTGTCGGGACACGTGGAGTGGTTGTCGGGCCTGGTGATGATGGTCTGGCTACTCGGGTTGCGTACGCCTGAGTTGACGGGGTTTGGTCAGGTAATCGCGGCGTTGGTGGGTGTGGGGCATGCCGGTGCTGGGGCTTGGCAGCGTGAGGCTGTCAAGTGCGGTGCGGCGGCGTGAGCGCGCGGCGAAGACTCAGGCGGAAGAGCGTGTGGAGCGTGTGATTCCGCCGCCGAGGCCTTTGTCGTCCGATCCCGTCGCACCGGCGAATCCTCGCTGGGATAGTGAGCTGGTCGAGCCGGTCGTGGGCGAGGCCATTCCGCGTCCCGCTGCGCCGGCGCCATCGGCTACCGCGTTTGATCCTGCTACCGGACATGCTATCGATCCGGCCACATGCCGCACGCTTGATCTCGCCACTGGCCGCGTGTTCGATCCCGTCAGCGGTCACAAGATCGATCCTGAAACCGGTCGCCCGATTGACCCGGTCACAGGCCGTACGGTGGATCCGGTTACCGGCCAGTTTATCGATCCGATTCGCCGCGATCCGCGCTGAGGGTTGTACGCGCAGATCCCGGAGGCTGCGTCGAGTCGATCGAACACTGATCGAGGAACGGAGCGTCGCGTTTCGTTGTTTCGATGAATCTGTCTCGCTGCGGTCGGCAACAAGCGCCGGCCGTTGAACTTTCTGCGTGACGTGATGCGCGGGACATCGTTCCTGCTGCTTGCGTTTTCGTTTTTGCCAACTATTTCCGTTTACTCGCCTCCCGGCCGCTGCCATGCACGACAAGATCCTGATTCTTGATTTCGGCTCCCAATTTACCCAGTTGATCGCACGACGCATCTGCGAATCACATGTGTATTCGGAAATCCATCCGTACGACGTCAATGACGCGTTCATCCGCGAGTTCGCACCGAAGGGCATCATTTTGTCGGGCGGTCCGAACTCGGTCACCGAACTCGGTTCGCCGCGTGCGCCGCACGTTGTCTTCGATCTCGGCGTGCCGGTGCTCGGCATTTGCTACGGCATGCAAACGATGGCCGAACAACTCGGCGGCAAGGTTGAACTCGGCAATATCCGCGAATTTGGTTACGCCGAAGTGCAGGCGCATAACCATACAAGCTTTCTGAACGGCATTGAAGACTTCCAGACGGCTGAAGGTCACGGCATGCTGAAAGTGTGGATGAGCCACGGCGACAAGGTGTCGGACATGCCGGTCGGATTTAAGCTGATGGCGTCTACACCGGCTTGCTCGATCGCTGCGATGGCCGACGACGAACGCCATTTCTATGGCCTCCAGTGGCATCCGGAAGTCACGCACACGGTGCGGGGGCGCGCGATGCTCGACCGCTTCGTGCTCGAGTTGTGCGGTGCGCGGCCGGACTGGGAGATGGGGCATTACATTGATAAAGCGGTGGAGAAGATCCGCGCGCAAGTTGGCGATGAGCATGTGATTCTGGGCTTGTCGGGCGGCGTGGATTCGTCGGTGGCGGCGGCGCTTTTGCATCGTGCGATTGGCGCGCAATTGACGTGTGTTTTTGTTGATCATGGATTGCTGCGGTTGAACGAAGTCGAGCAGGTCATGACCACGTTCGCCGATCACCTTGGCGTGAAGGTGATTCATGTTGATGCTAGCGAAGTGTTTTTGTCGAAGCTTGCCGGGGTGACGGATCCTGAGGCGAAGCGCAAGATCATTGGCGCTGAGTTTGTTAAAGTGTTCCAGACGGAAGCCAACAAGCTGGAAGACGCGCAGTGGCTCGCGCAAGGGACGATTTATCCGGATGTGATCGAATCGGCAGGCAAGGGCAAGAAGGGCCACACGATCAAGAGCCATCACAACGTGGGCGGTTTGCCCGAGACGCTGAACCTCAAGTTGCTTGAGCCGCTGCGCGAATTGTTCAAGGACGAAGTGCGGGAGCTGGGCGTGAAGCTGGGGTTACCGCCGGCGATGGTTTATCGGCATCCGTTCCCCGGACCGGGTTTGGGCGTGCGGATCTTGGGCGAGGTGAAGAAGGAGTTCGCCGAACTGCTGCGCCACGCGGATGCGATCTTTATCGAAACGTTGAGGAATACGTTTGATAAGAAATCTGGTAAGTCGTGGTATGAGCTCGCGAGTCAGGCTTTTGCGGTGTTCCTGCCGGTGAAAAGCGTGGGCGTGATGGGCGATGGGCGGACTTATGAGTATGTGGTCGTTCTCCGGGCTGTGCAGACGCTGGACTTCATGACCGCGCAGTGGGCACATATGCCGCATGAGTTGCTAGGGCATGTTTCGAACCGGATCATTAATGAGGTTCGCGGGATTAATCGCGTTGTTTATGATATTTCGGGGAAACCGCCGGCTACGATTGAGTGGGAATAAGTGTAAATAATTTCAAATAAAATCAACGATTTGCGAGATGTGCCCGGATATCATTCACCAAGCGGGCGAAATTTCCAAGTCGCTGATTTTTAAGAAATATTTTGAAGATTCCGTAGAGAGCCGTGCGAATTTGACGGTACGGTTGTAGGCTTCGCGAGCGACCGTTAAGAGTGCAGAGACCCGGATGACAGCAACGCCCCCAATGTCTTCGATGGCATGAGCAGGACCACGAAGCCACAGCGACGGCAGTTCCACCCCTTCCTCATTCGACATCGTCCGGATCGCCACATCGAATTCAATCTCGTTATCGTTTTTAGTCGATTGTGCAGCCAGCACCGAATAGCGCATCCTGTTCAAGCAGGAAGTTTGTTCCGTCACGCAAGTGCGCATAGGCGGCCCAGGGAACGAACTTGGTCAGCGGAAACGGCAGGCCGTGGCGCGGCGACACATCCACGTTAAGCCCAGGGCGAATTCAACCGGTCGTTGCAACATCTCGAAATCTGGAGGTGTTAAATGGGGCGACCGCGGAGCTGGAGCTCGCAA
>LGTG01000150.1 GCA_001190015.1 Candidatus Burkholderia crenata | reverse complement strand
TGGCATCATCGGCCTCCCGGTTTGTTGCGAGCTCTAGCTCCGCGGTCGCCCCATTTAACACCTCCAAATTTCGAGATGTTGCAACGACCGGTTGAATTTGCCGATTGTCGACAACACCGCGCAGATTATTGCCAGCGACCTCGCCATGTCCCGGGCGATTCCGGCCACCATCGCCGAAATGGACATGATCCAGCTCGCGCTCGCCCAATCCCATAGTTCCACTGAAGAAAACAGACTGACCGAGCCCGAGCGGCGGGCCAGGTAGCTCGCCGTGCCGGCGCTCGCCAAACTCGACAACTTCCTGCGCAACGCCCGCGGTTTTACGGGTCTCGACTATGTGTGGGTCGTCAATAGCGACGGTTTTTGCGTGGCGTCGAGCAATGGCATCGACTCGAACAGCTTCGTCGGCACCGACATTGCGCATACGCAGTTATATCCAGAAAGCGATGCTCGGCGCGTTCAACGAAACCTACGGAATGGGCAGGATGAGCGGCGACCCCGGAATTTTCATCGCCACACCGGTGCATCGCGACGGTTTCCTGGTGGGCGCGGTGATCGCGAAAGTGAGTGTCAACCGCTTGCGCCACTGGGTGACGCGCGCGGGCACATTCGTCACCGACAACAACGGCGTGATCGTCAAGGCTCACGAAAGCCGGTTCGAAAACCAGGTGCTGCCAGATTCGCCCGTGCTGCGAATGTCGCGGGCGCAGCGGCTGGATGCGTATAGACGGGGCGACTTTCGTACGCTGCCGATCACGAACATCGCGCGGACTGGGTGCGCGCGGATGAAATGAACCCTGGCTACCGCCGGCGATCGCAAGCGCGTTTTTCAGCGCTGGCAACAGCACCGCGCCGTCTATCTACGACGAACGTACCGGCCTGAACTCGGGGCTGGCCGCGCATATTGTCCATCCGCTGCCGAACTGGGCGGAAATCGTGAGCAATCAACGGCGCGACCGGCTGCTGGTGTTCCTGACGGCGCTCGGCGTGAGCCTGCTGGCTATTGTGATCACGATGTCATACCTTGCGCGAACGGCGGTTGCATCGGGCCACGCGCCATCTGGCGAACCAGTTGCAGTCGGCCAATGCGCTGCTGTCCGCCGAAGCTCGCCACGACGCGCTGACCAGGGCGCTGTCACGGCGTTATTTCCTCGATACCTTGCGCCGCGAAGTCGATCTGGGACGCTCGGCGGGCGTGCCGATGTCGGTTGCAATTGCGGATCTGGATCACTTCAAGCAGGTGAACGACCGCTTCGGCCATACCACCGGCGACCGCGTGCTCGAACATGTCGTACGGATGTGCGAGGAGCAACTGCGCGCCAACGACGGTGCCGGGCGATTGGGCGGTGAAGAGTTTGGGCTTGCTGCCACACAAGACGCTAGCCGATGCCCACATGGTTCTCGAACGCCTTCGCTTCAACCAGAAGCATTGCGCCTATCTCCCCGATGACACCTCGCTGAGCGTGAGCATGGGCATTACTGAGCTGAGGAACGGAGACACCGCCGAAAACCTGCTCAAGCGCGCGGATCTGGCGTTGTATGCAGCAAAATCGGGCGGGCGCGACCGCAGCGAAGTGTGTCCGGCCCGACACCCGGCCACCCATGCCACGACATCCTGAAACGGCCTGACCTGAAGTCAAAACGGCATTTGGCGGAACGTTGGCTGAAAAGCGGACTGCGGCAGCGGCATGACAGCAGGTATTATCGATCTTCGAGTTCGATATCTGCCGTTATCAGGAGGGGTGCATGAAGGGAAATCTGGTCATTGTCTGCCGCGATCAGGACGCTGAAGCATTCGATCACTTGCTGGCCGAGTATGGCGCGTTCCAGACGCGGCTCTCTTCTACCGCCTGGTATTTGCGTCTTGATGTCGCCCCCGAAGTGATCCAGGAGGAAATTCTGGCGCGGTTCGGTAAATACACCACGCACTATATTTTCGAGGCCGCGACAGTGACGTACAACACGGTCGACAGCGAAGCGGCTTCCGCGCTCAATACCTTGTTCGACTAAAGGTTCGCTCGCGCCGCGGGGTTCTGGCGGTGGCGCCGAACCTCGGGCAGAAGGATCACACCACGACTCACATCACGCGCGCTTCATGCAGCACGTCGCCGTGCAACATCTCGGCCGAGCGTGCCACCACGTCAAAAGGAAAGGTTATCACGACCTGCAGGCCGCCTTCGGCGCGATTGCCAATTTCGCACTCGCCGCCCGCCCGCCGCACCAGCCGCTCCACAATCGCCAGTCCAAGCCCGCTGTGGCCACTGCCGCCACGCGCCGGATCGAACCTCACGAACGGACGGCTGGCCTTGACCAGATCCTGCGCCGCGATCCCTTTGCCGTTGTCCATGACGCGCAACACCCAGCCGTTCGAGCCGCGCAGCGTTTCGATCACCACGGGCGGCGCGCCGTAAACATGGGCGTTATCGAGCAGGTTCGACAGCAAGCGGTCAAGCGTTGCTGCAGGCAACGCAAAATCCCGCCCGGCCGTGAGCCGGGTCTGTATGGACAGCGCCCCGACCGTGACCGCGCGATAACTGCGCGCAATCCGCTCGCAGTGCTTATCCACCTCGGCGGGCTCGCTGCGATCCGCGCCGTCGTGCGCGAATACAAGGAACTGGTCGACGATATGCGCCATGGAATCCACGTCGCGCACCACGCCGTCCCGCAGTTTCGCCTCATCCATCATTTCAGCCCGCAGGCGCAAGCGCGCAAGCGGTGTCTTCAGGTCGTGGGCAACGCCCGCCAGCATGACCGCGCGATCGCTTTCCGTCTGCTCCACCTCGCGCACCATCTGGTTGAAACCGTGGGTCAACTGCCGCAGTTCGCGAGGACCGCGCTCAGGCACTGGCGGAGTGGGTTCGCCCCGGCCGAAGCGACCGACAGCCTGCGCCAGCGAACGCAACGGCGTCTGTAATTGCCACGCAGCAAACAGCGCGGCCATCACGGCGGTGGAGAAAATAATCGCGAGCCAGAGCAGCATCCGGTCGCGCGAACGCGGCGGACGCAAAGGCTGCACCGGTACGACGATCCAGCTGGCGTCCTTCGCGCCTCGCACCCACAGGCGCGGCGGACCGCCCGGCTCGCCAATACGAACGTCGGTGCCGTCAGGCAAACGATCCCGCAAGTCGTCGATAAACCGCCCGAACTGCGGCGGCACGCGGCTGGTATCGGCGTCAGTGATAGGTTTGGGAACGTCAGGACTGTTGAGCTCAACCACGCGAACGCTCGACGGCAGCGGCTGATCCGGTGAATTCGCGATGTGCTGGCGCACGGCGTCGACCAGGAACGCGGCCTCTTCTACCGCGTAGCGCGTTTGCGTCTGATCCCGCTCGAGCTGGATAACCGTGAACCATGCGACGTGCGACAACACCAACACGCCGATGACCAGGACAACCAGCCGGCCGAACAGGGAATCAATGGGCGGACGCATTTTGCTCGCCGTCCGGCACGAACACATAACCGCGCCCGCGCACCGTCTGGATGAAGCGCGGCGTGGACGGATCGGTTTCGAGGATCCGGCGCAGACGCCACACCTGCACGTCGATACCGCCGTCCGTGCCGTCGTATTCGGGACCATGCAGCAATTCAAGCAGACGCTCCCGCGTCAGCGTGCGCATGGGGTGATTGACGAAAATCTTCAGCAATGCGAACTCGCTGCCCGACAGCGTGAGCGGGGTTTCGTCCTGATGGAGCGTGCGCGACTGGAAGTCGAGCCGGAACCGCCCGAACGAAAACGGTTCGCGCTGCTCGGGCGCCGCCGACGGAATCGTGCGGCGCCGGCGCAGCACCGCCTGCACGCGGATCAGTAATTCGCACGGATTGAACGGCTTGCCGAGATAGTCGTCGGCACCAAGTTCCAATCCAACGATCCGATCCACGTCGTCCGCACGCGCCGTCAGCATGATCACCGGGATGTCGTCGCCCGATGCACGAAGCTTGCGCAACGCGGTCAGTCCGTCTACACCCAGCATCATGAGGTCGAGCACGATCAGATCCGGGCGCTCGCGTTCGAGGCGCCGTTCGAGCGTACCCGCGTCATGCAGCATCGATACCTCGATGCCTTGCCGGACCAGATAGTCGCGCAGGAGGTTGCGCAGTTCAGCGTCGTCGTCGACGACAAGTATTTGAGTAGCCATGAGACGCAGTTTAACGCCTGCGCGCCGCCTCTACGTTGCAAATGCTCCAGAAACGTTTACTAGGGTGTTACCGCGAAAGGCGAGAGTAAACCGGCGTAATAACGCGGCCCCCGCTCGTAACACGCGCTTTGCGGCGACTGTCTACGCTGTGTCTTACAGAAGGCGCGACCACCGAAACGGCGCCGCCAGATCGGCTCTGGAAATTAAAAAAGGAGTAGACCATGTTGAAGCAGTCCCGATTGTGAACGGCGGTCAGAAAGCGACGCCACATGGCGGCGTCGATCAGAAATGCGAAACGATTTTGTTCTGCA
>LGTG01000012.1 GCA_001190015.1 Candidatus Burkholderia crenata | reverse complement strand
AGATGCGCTACAACCTGCTGTTTCGCTGGTTCGTTGGACCAGCGATCGAGGACGCCGTGTGGGACCATTCGGTGTTCTCGAAGAACCGCGACCGGTTGTTCGAGCACGAAGTCGTGGAAGCGTTCTTCACCAAAGTCATGAGTCTGGCCTATAAACTGGGCCTGCTGTCCAAAGAGCATTTCTCGGTGGACGGTACGCTGATTTAGGCATGGGCGAGTCACAGGAGCTTCCGTGCGAAGGACGGCTCAGACGATGGACCACCGCCGCCAAGCAGCGGGCGCAATGCCAACACGGACTGGAAGGGCAAGCGACGCAGCAACGATACGCATGAGTCGAGCACGGATCCAGATGCACGTCTGTTCAAGAAGAGCAAAAAGAGTCCAGCCATCCTGTGCTACCAGGGACACATCCTGATAGAGAACCGCTCGGGGCTGGTGGTCAGTGCCGTGGTCAGTCATGCAGACGGATTCGCAGAACGCGCGAGCGCATTGCGGTTGCTTGACTGCGTGCCTGGCGGCCATGCGAAGACCGTAGGCACTGACAAGGCTTACGACACGCGCGACTTCGTGAACGATTGCGGCGCTCGCAATGCGACGCCGCATGTCGCCCGCAACGATGAGCGCTACGGCGGCAGCGCAGTTGACGGGCGCACCTCGCGGCACGCGGGCTACCGAATAAGCCAGGTCATCCGCAAACGTATCGAAGAGCATTTTTCGGCTGGGGCAAGACAATTGGCCGGATCCGGCAGACGGTCTATCGCGGCATCAAGCGCGTTGACCAGTACTTCAAGCTGACGATGACCGCGAGCAATCTGACCCGCATGGCCCGAATGCCAAGCGTGGTGCCACAAGGAGCGTTGCAATGAGCCCGCCATGGTGCGAGCACCGTACGGCGCCGGGCCGGCGTGCCTGCGCACTGCCTGCCAAAACCACTCGGCGAACCCGCAATTCAGCAGCAAATTGCATGTGCAAACCTCTTGAACACTGCTTCGGTCGTCATGACGGGGCGCTTTTCAACAGCCTGTTAGTGTTTTCGTCAGTCCCTCGCTGCCACGGACTTCGTGGATCACAGAAATAAATCGACAAACCTGTGTCGATCTTTAGCTGCGCGTGCTGCGCCATTTCGGCTCCCTGATCCCAAGTCAGCGATTTGCATAAGTAAT
>LGTG01000149.1 GCA_001190015.1 Candidatus Burkholderia crenata | reverse complement strand
GAAATCGCGATAACACCAACTGAAATACAGCTGCTTGATAGATACCGCGAACCCTTCAACCACCGAACCCGTTATACCGTCAAACTTGCCCAACTGGGTGGCTATCTGGCCCAAGCCAATGATCTTCCTCCGGGCAATATCGTTGTCTGGCGAGGATCGGTAAGGCTTACAGATATCCTGCTCGGTTTCGAACTCGCCGAAAAATATGGGTAATTGCAAGGCGGCACACACATTGACACAAAGTGACCGCCCTATAAAAACCTCTGCGATCGAAAAAAACCGCAACGGTCCAACGGACGATTCTGAATAATGAAACTGAAATTCGATAGGAGAAAACTCCTATTTATCGGAGGAGTTTTCCGTGTAGTCGATGTTGACGTCCTGCGAGCCTACCGGTTCACCACCCGCTTAGGCACGCTCAAAGCGAGCAACCCACCCAGCACCATGAACCCGGCGAGCATATACATGCCGCTGGCATTCGATGCAGTCACTTGCTTAAGCCATCCCATAAGATACGGACTCAAGAACCCGGCCAAATTCCCAAGCGAATTGATCATCGCAATCCCAGCCGCAGCCCCGGTCCCAGCCAAGAACGCCGTCGGCAAACTCCAGAACAACGGTGGGGTGGTGAGAATGCCCATCGTAGCCAGGCTGAGGCCAAGCATTGCCATCGTCGTATTCGTCGACCAACACCACCGACCACCAGCCCCAACGCTCCCACAGCCGCAGGAATGGCGATATGCCATCTCCGCTCTCCTCTTTTATCGGCACTGGGCGCAACGAGCAGCATGCCAATCACCGCCGCACCAAACGGAATGGCGGACACAAGCCGATGGTCAGCGCATCCGTGACCCCGGTCGCCTTGATAATCGTCGGCAGCCAGAAGCTCACGCCATAAAGCCCCATCACGAACGAGAAGTAGATCAGGCTAATCAACCAGACCCACCTGCTCTTCAGCACCTCACGCACGGGCATATCGACTTTCTCGACGTTATCCTTAGCGATATTCCGCTCGAGCAACTCACGCTCCTCAACCGTGAGCCACTTCGCTTTTACAATCCGGTCATCCATGAAGATGAACACGACAATACCCACTACGATCGATGGAATGCCCTCCAGCAGGAACAGCCATTGCCATACGTGCCAGCCGTTGACGCCATCGAAGCTCTTCATGATCCAGCCGGACACCGGGCCCCCGATCAACCCTGATAAAGCGATCGCGGTCATAAACAATGTCATCATGCGCCCGCGTCGTTCCGCCGGAAACCAGTACGTGAGATAAAGAATGATGTCGGGGAAAAATCCAGCTTCGGCTATACCCAGAATGAAGCGCATCACATAAAACATGGTGGGCGTGGTGGTGAACATCGTGAGGGCGGAAATGATATGATCCGCGCGATCCACAAGCGTGCGCCGACCTTATGCAGGATGACGTTGCTGGGAATTTCGAAGATGAAATAACCGAAGAAAAAGATGCCTGCGCCGAAGCCATAAACAGCATCGCTCAACCCGAGATCGGTGGACATCTGCAGCTTCGCGAAGCCCACGTTCACACGATCCAGATACGCCACCACATAGCAGATCAGCAGCAACGGCGAGAGCCGCCACGCAACCTTGCGATACATCGCCGCTTCGAACGCGGAGGGCGGCGTGCTCGCACCCGGCCGATGCAAGTCACCCGCAGTACTGGCCATTTTGTCTCCTGACTATTTTTATCGATGGAAAAACGTGCTGTTGGATTCTAGCTGCTCCCTATAAACCGCAACCGTCTGTTTTATTTTATATAGGGAAAACACCGATCGAGCGTATCCGGCGGCAGTCGCCGGATACGCCTTTGGCAAGCACGTCAGACGCAGTGCCCACCGTCCACTTCCAACGCGACACCGGTGATGAATTCGGCGTCATCGGATGCGAGGTACAAAGCCGCGTTGGCGATGCCCTGCGGTGTCGAAAGCCGTCCCAGCAGTATCGTCGCGAGGAACTTCTGACAGTTCGCGGGCGTGTCTTCTTACCCATGAACTCCGACAGCAAGCCCGTTTCGCCCATCACCGGGTTGATGCAATTGACGCGTATCCGGTTCCGGCCCAAGCTCAACACCAATGCCTTGCTCGCGATAATCACCGCTGCCTTACTGCCGTTGTACCAAATCAGACCGGTCCGCGGCCGCACGCCTGCCGTCGATGCCACGTTGATGAACGACCCGCCACCGACCTTGCGGAAGTACGGCACGAATTGCGCGACGCTAAAGTACAGGCTCTTCACATTCACCGCATAAACGCGATCGAATTCCGCTTCGCTAATTTCCATCACCGGCTTGTTCCGGTGCGTCGTGCCCGCGTTGTTCACCACGACCTGCACACTGCCAAAGTCTTCGATGGCAGCATCGAAGACTTTGGCAGTCGGCTTGCTTGGTCACATCCCCGGGTACCGCGCGCCTTGCCGCCGCTCACGGCAATCTCGCTTGCCACGCGCTCGGCTGCCGCGCTGTTGAGATCGTTTACCACGACTTTCGCGCCTTCGCGCGCAAATGTCTTCGCAATCCCTTACCCGAATCCCGATCCGCCGCCGGTCACAATCGCGGTCTTGCCTTGCAGTCTCATGTCGTCTCCAGTCCCATGCAAAATGGTTGCCGTTTAGCCATGCTTGATGGCGATGGTTTTGAGCACCGTGAACCCATACAGCGCTTCGAAGCCTTTTTCGCGGCCGTGGCCCGAATGTTTGACGCCGCCGAACGGCAATTCCACGCCGCCGCCTGCGCCGTAGTTGTTGATGAACACCTGCCCCGAACGCACCTTGCGGGCGGGCAATGCGCATCTGCCAGCCGCTGTCGCGTGTCCAGATGCCCGCAACCAGGCCGAAGTCCGTACCGTTGGCAAGCTTCAGCGCTTCGGCTTCGTCATCGAAGGGCATCGCGCAGAGCACCGGACCGAACACTTCTTCGCGAGCAAGACGATGCGCCGGCGGGACATCGCGCAGGAGTGTCGGCGCCTGGTAAAAGCCCGCTTCGGGTGCTTCGGCAATCACTTCATCGTGGACGGTCATCGTGATGCTGTCGTGTTGGGCATCGGAGAGAAAATCCCACACGCTCTGCTGCTGCTTCGAGCTGATGAGCGGACCGCAATCGAGATCGAGTTTGCTCGGACCAACCTTCAACGCGCTGAACGCCTCGCTCAGGCGCTTAAGCAACGGTTCATACGCCGATCGCTCGATCAGCACGCGACTGCCCGCCGAGCACGTCTGCCCAGCGTTCTGCACGATTGCCGAGACGAGTACGGGCAGGGCGGCGTCGAAGTCGGCATCGGCGAAAACGATCTGCGGCGACTTGCCGCCGAGTTCGAGCGAGACGGGAACGTGGTTGTCGGCGGCCATCTTGACCACTGCCGCGCCCGTTGGCGGCGATCCCGTGAACGAGATGTGATCGATCCCCGGATGCCGCGCGAGCGCCGCGCCGACACTGCGGCCGAAGATTTGCAGGGGGTAATTCCACGGCACGATATGCCCGGTTACGCCATGCGGTTCGCGGATGGTGAGGACGGTGAAGCCGGATTGATAGGGCAGCGTTTCGCCGTGGAGTTTGTCGGCGACGCCGGCATAGACGAAATAGCGGGCGATGCCGACCGCGTCCGCATGCGCTTGGATGGGCAGCGATGATCATCGAAAGACGGTACAACACGCGGCTGCGATCGGCGGCGCTTACCTGGGCCCCACGGACCTTCGTAAGCGCGCCGCGCAGCCTGGACGGCGCGCTCGATATCGGCTGCATTGCCGCGCCCGAGTTGTGCAAAGACCTGACCGTAGGAAGGATCGATGACGGGAATTGTCTCGTGGCTTGCTGCCGTGACCCACTGGTTGCCGATGAAATGCTTTGCCTCTTCCATACCTGACTCCTGTCTCCGTGGCGGTTGTTAGGGGGTGCGCCGTCGCGTGACTTCATTGCGCGGCGCTATTTGCCTTCGTTTGTCTCCATTTGTGCTTGCGGTTGTGATGCCGACAGCCTATTTCGCGCCGTTTTCCAGGCTCGTCGCTGATAACGGAGTGCACCCCTCGATTAGCTATAATGGCGTAATTGCGCTGTTTCATGGGCGAACGCGGCGCCTCGGCGCCGCGTTGTAGACAGGAATTCGCATTTCACGTGTATTGCTGCAATGCAGCAATACACGGCGTTAGCGCGTACCGAATTCGTTTATCTCCGACACCGAATTTCCACTTTGAAGAGAGTGCATATGAGCTTTAACAACGTACCCGCAGGCAAGGATCTTCCGCAAGACTTCAACGTGATCATCGAGATCCCGGCGCAAAGCGATCCAGTGAAGTACGAAGCGGACAAGGATATGGGCCTGCTCGTAATTGACCGCTTCATTGGGACGGGCATGCGCTACCCGGCGAACTACGGTTTCATTCCGCAGACGCTGTCTGGCGACGGCGATCCGGTGGACGTGCTGGTGATCACGCCGTTCCCGCTGCTGGCCGGCTCGGTAGTTCGCGCACGGGCGTTGGGCATGTTGCAGATGACCGATGAATCGGGCGTCGATGCCAAGCTGGTGGCGGTCGCTCACGACAAGATCTGCCCCATGACGGCGCACATGAAGACTGTCGATGACGTTCCGGAATACCTGAAGGACCAGATCAAGCATTTCTTCGAACATTACAAGGCGCTGGAGAAGGGCAAGTGGGTGAAGGTCGAAGGCTGGCAGGGCGTGAAAACCGCCCACAAGGAAATCACGGAAGGCGTGGCTAACTTCAAGAAGTAAGCGGCGAATTCAACCGGTCGTTGCAACATCTCGAAATTTGGAGGTGTTAAATGAGGCGACCGCGGAGCTGGAGCTCACAACAACTGGGAGGCCAATGATGCCATCGCCGGGCAGGCCAGGTGTCAATCAGTTTGAGACGAAGCAAGCGTTCTGGAAATTTATTGCCGAGGGAATGGAAAGTGACGCTGCGGCGCTGGCCTGCGGCGTGTCACAATCGTTGGGTCCGCGATGGTTTCGCGAAGCCGGCGGCATGCCGCCGATTGAGTTGGTGCCTCGCTCGGGCCGATACCTATCATTCTCAGAACAGATTGCGCTGCTGTGGG
>LGTG01000148.1 GCA_001190015.1 Candidatus Burkholderia crenata | reverse complement strand
CCCCCACTCCGCTGTGGTCAACTCACGGGAGGACTTACACCTCCAAGATTACGCCCATACTGGGCGCACGCATAAAAAAAAGCCCCGCTTCGGCGGGGCTTTGATCCTGCGGCAATCTGTCGCTCATTACTGCGGCTGACGCGAGGTTCCAACAACTTCGACTTCCACGCGACGATCTGGTGCAAGACAGGCGATAAGTTGCTTGCGGTTCTTCTGGTTGCAACCCGTGGTAACCGGGATGCGCTTGCCCTTGCCTTCCGTATAGATACGGTTGGCTTCGATGCCCTTGCTGACCAGGTATGCCTTGACAGCTTGTGCACGACGCAGGGACAGGCGATCGTTGTACTTGTCCGAACCGATACGGTCCGTATAACCCGTTGCGACCACGACTTCCAGATTCAGGTCGCCAATCTTCGATGCGAGGTCGTCAAGCTTTTCCTTGCCGCTCGGCTTCAGGATAGCCTTGTCGAAGTCGAACAGAGCGTCGGCTTGGTACGTAACCTTCTGGCTTTGAATAACCGGAGCCGGTACCGGTACGACCGGCGGCTGCGGTGCCTGAGCTACCAGCGCGCCATCGCACTTTGCGTTGGCCGTTGCCGGGGTCCAGAACGCGTCACGCCAGCAAAGCTCGTTCGTGCCGTTCATCCACACGTATTCGCCCGTGCCGTTCACCCAGTTGTCATTCACTGCCTGACGCGAAGCCGGGACCGATTGCGCCATAGCCGATGCAGCCATAACTGCGGTAGCTGCAATGAACGCGAGCTTTGAAAGTTTATTCATATTTCTCCTCTCGAAATTGAAATTACCGCAGGTTTACTGCGAGACTTGTTGACAAAGGCAAGCCATACATTGTTTGGAGTATAACATTACCGCGGAACAAACCGCTGTGTGTAGACTTCGAACAGTGTCTAACTTTGTGCGTTCGCATTTTGCCATATCGTTCCCTTGCGACGAAAAAAATATCCCTGGCTCCCGCTTCCCGCAACCTTATGTGGTGCATGCGCAACAAGACGGGGCATGGGAATCGCAGGGTTTGATACGTGTGGAACTTGCGCACAATGCGTGCCGCCCCGGAACTTTTCCCCAAAACCTCAATACATTTCATTTTTTTCAACAGTTTTTCGCGCGTTAATTGGCGGCGTCAAAACCCGCGAGGGCGAATGATAGCGGGTTAGTCTGACGTCTGACGTTTTCACTTTGTTCTGTGTGGGAATTTGTAAGCTTTCTCTACTGATAGCTTCAGTGGCCCGCTCCATGCTGGTCATCGCCCGGTCTCGCGTCCGGCCTCCTCCTGATCACCTTGTTTTGTCCCCCAATTTCCCGATCCGCATCCTGCCTGCTCTATGTATATGTATACGCTATACGCGGCCGCCTCGGGCGCGGATGTCCCGCATGTTAGAATCGCGTGATGCGTTGCGTTCGCAATGCCGATGCTAAACGACGGTGAATCCGGGCAAAACGCCGCAAAAGAGGGCTTTTGTTCCGTGCCGGCGCCGCACAGTTCAAGACACGGAAAAATGGATCAATTCGCTAAAGAGACCCTGCCAATCTCCCTTGAGGAGGAAATGAGCCGCTCCTATCTCAGTTACGCGATGAGCGTGATCGTGGGTCGAGCGCTCCCGGATGTCCGCGACGGCCTCAAGCCAGTCCACCGTCGCGCGCTGTATTCCATGCACGAACTGAACAACGACTGGAATCGCGCCTACAAGAAGTCGGCGCGTATTGTGGGCGACGTCATCGGTAAATATCACCCGCACGGAGACCAGTCCGTCTACGACACCATCGTGCGGATGACGCAGCCGTTCTCGTTGCGCTACATGCCGGTCGACGGGCAGGGGAATTTCGGTTCGGTCGACGGCGACAATGCCGCCGCCATGCGCTACACTGAAACCCGCATGGCGAAGATTGGTCATGAACTGCTGGCGGACATCGACAAGGAAACGGTCGACTTCGGTCCGAACTACGACGGCAGCGAAAACGAGCCGCTGGTTCTGCCGGCACGGATTCCCAATCTTATGATCAATGGCTCGACCGGCATCGCCGTGGGCATGGCGACGAACATTCCACCGCACAACCTGCGCGAAATTGTCGACGCCTGCATGCACCTGCTGAACAATCCCGACACGACCATCGACGAACTGATCGAAATCGTTCCGGCGCCGGATTTCCCGACGGCCGGCGTGATTTACGGCGTCTCGGGCATAAGGGACGGCTATCGAACGGGTCGCGGACGCGTGGTGATGCGCGCGACCATGCACTTCGAAGAGATTGACCGCGGTCAGCGGATGGCGATCATCGTCGACGAAATTCCGTATCAGGTGAACAAGCGCACGTTGCTCGAGCGCATTGCCGAGCTGGCGAACGAGAAGAAGATCGAAGGCATCTCGGATATCCGCGACGAATCCGACAAGAGCGGCATGCGCGTGGTGATCGAGCTGAAGCGCGGCGAAGTGCCGGAAGTGGTGCTGAACAATCTGTATAAGCTGACACAGCTTCAGGACACGTTCGGCATCAACATGGTTGCGCTGGTCGACGGCCAGCCGCGCCTCCTGAACCTGAAGCAGATGCTGGAGTGTTTCCTGTCGCATCGGCGGGAAGTGCTGACGCGGCGCACTGTATACGAACTGCGCAAGGCGCGGGATCGTGGCCACGTGCTGGAAGGTTTGGCGGTGGCGCTGGCGAATATCGACGAATTCATCCGCATCATCAAGGCTGCGCCGACTCCGCCTATCGCGAAGCAGGACTTGATGAACAACACCTGGAACTCGGGAATCGTGCGCGAAATGCTGTCGCGCGCCGAAACTGAGGAATCGGGCGGCCGTCAGGCATACCGGCCGGAAGGGTTGAATCCGGTATACGGCATGCAGGCCAACGGTTTGTACAAGCTGTCCGACGTCCAGGCGCAGGAAATTTTGCAAATGCGCCTGCAACGCTTGACCGGGCTCGAGCAGGACAAGATTGTTGGCGAATACAAGGAAGTGATGGCGCAAATCGCCGACTTGCTCGACATCCTCGCAAAGCCGGCGCGGATTTGCGCGATCATCGTCGAAGAACTGGCGTCCATTCGTGCCGAATTCGGCGACGACCGCCGTTCGCGTATCGAACTGAATGCGACCGAACTGAACACCGAAGACCTGATCACGCCGCAGCAAATGGTCGTGACCATGTCGGACACCGGCTATGTGAAGTCGCAGCCGCTGTCCGAGTACCGTGCGCAAAAGCGTGGCGGCCGCGGCAAGCAGGCCACGCAGATGAAGGAAGACGACTGGATCGACACGCTCTTCATCGCGAATACGCACGACCACATGTTGTGTTTCTCGAATCGTGGCCGTGTTTACTGGATCAAGGTTTACGAAGTACCGCAGGGCTCGCGGAATTCGCGCGGCCGGCCGATCGTGAACATATTCCCGCTGCAGGACGGCGAAAAGATCAACGTCGTGTTGCCGATCAAGGAATTCTCAGCCGATAAATACGTCTTCATGGCGACCTCGCTGGGTACGGTCAAGAAGACGCCGCTGGAAGCCTTCAGCCGGCCGCTGCGCAAGGGCATCATTGCGGTCGGCTTGGACGACGGTGATTTCCTGATCGGCGCGGCGATTACCGACGGCGAGCATGATGTGATGCTGTTCTCGGACTCTGGCAAGGCGGTACGTTTCGACGAGAGCGACGTGCGTGCAATGGGCCGTGAAGCCCGTGGCGTGCGCGGTATGCAACTCGAAGAAGGGCAGCAGGTCATTGCGTTACTCGTTGCAGGCGGCGAGAACCAGTCGGTGCTGACGGCGACCGAAAACGGCTTCGGCAAGCGAACACCGATCGAGGAATACACCCGTCACGGCCGTGGCACGAAGGGAATGATCGCTATCCAGACGTCGGAACGTAATGGCAAGGTGGTCGCGGCGACGCTCGTTGAACCGGAAAGCGAGATCATGCTGATCACCAATACAGGCGTGCTGATCCGCACGCGGGTGTCGGAGATCCGTGAAATGGGCCGTGCGACTCAAGGTGTTACACTGATCAGCCTTGACGACGGCACCAAGCTGTCCGGCTTGCAGCATATCGCCGAGGCGGAAGTGGCAGTCGAACTCGACGCCGATCTGGAAGGTGACGCAGGCGAACCATCGGCCAGCGCCGCAGATAACTCTGACGCAGGCGACACACTGAGCGACACGTCGGAAGGTGATGAGGACAGCACGTCCTGACCCAATGTTCGCGACCACGCTTGTTCTATTTCTGAAAGCTTGAATGGATAAGCTGCGCGACTTGAGCAAATGCCGAGTCGCGCTGCGACGGAAACAAAAATTTTTTAAGGGAGTAATGATGCAAAAACAGTTTAAACAATGGATGTTGCTGGTTGCTTTGGTACCGGCTTTCGCATCGGCTCAATCGCTCCAGAGCCAAGCGACGACGCCGGCTGCAGACGCAGCTACAGCTACAGCGGCACCGGATCCGGCGAAGCAAGCTGCGATCAAGGGCCTGCTGGACGCAATCGACGCGCAAAAGCTCGTCGGCGCCATTGGTAACAGCGCGCAAATGCAGTCGAAGCAACTGGTTCCGGCCATCCTATCCGACGCTTTGAGCGAAAACAAGACCCTGAACGACAAGCAGAAGCAAGCTGCCGTTCCTCAGCTCCAGAAGGACACGGTACCGAAGCTGGTTGATTCGGCAGGTCAGGTCTTCGCGACCGACTCGTTCCGTCAGGACGCTATGCAGGCTCAGTACGACGCGTATGCGAAGTACTACACGGCGGCCGAAATCAAGGACTTGACGACGTTCTACAAGAGCCCGACGGGTCGCAAGTTCATCCAGGTTCAAGACCAGGTCGGTCGTGACGTGGTGAATGGTCTGATGCAGAAGTATATGCCGCAATCGATCAAGGCCACCCGCGCGCAAGCGGACAAGGAAGTGGCTGCTGTCAAGCCGGTCAAGTAAGACGGGCTGCCAAAACCCGCCGCCCACGCGGCTGTAGTTTGGCGGGTTTTCGGGACGGTGCGATAATGGCCGTTTGCGTTGAGACGCAAACAGCCATTTCTTTTTAGTGGCGTGGTTCAGACGTTATTCAGCTGTTTGTCGCTGGCGTTCTCTTTATTGCGTCCGGTTTTTCGGGGTGTTTATCAGATGCGCGTCTTCAATTTCTCCGCTGGTCCTGCAGCAATGCCCGAGGAAGTACTTCGTCAAGGCGCCGACGAAATGCTCGATTGGCACGGTAGCGGTATGAGCGTGATGGAAATGAGCCATCGCGGCGCTGAGTTTATGTCGATCCATGAGGCCGCGCTCACCGATCTCCGCGATCTGCTGAAAGTGCCCGCGTCGCACAGGATCCTGTTCCTGCAGGGCGGCGGCATAGGTGAGAACGCTATCGTCCCGCTGAACATGCTCGGAGCGCGTAAAACCGCGGACTTTGTTGTTACCGGCGCGTGGTCGCAGAAATCGTTCAAGGAAGCGCAGAAGTACGGCACACCGCACATTGCAGCAAACGGCAAGACGGAGCAGGGATTCACGCACGTGCCGAAGATCGCCGAATGGCATCTTTCCGACGACCCGGCCTACGTCCATATCTGCACGAACGAAACTATCGACGGTGTCGAAACCTTTGAGATTCCCGATCTCGGTTCGGTTCCGCTGGTCGCGGACGCGTCGTCGCACATTCTTTCCCGCCCCATGGACATCGCGAAATACGGTGTGCTGTTTGGCGGCGCGCAGAAGAACATTGGCATGGCCGGCGTGACGGTCGTGATCGTGCGCGAGGATCTGCTCGACCGCGCGTTGGCTATCTGCCCGTCGGCGTTCGAATGGAAGACCGTCGCCGCGAACAATTCCATGTACAACACGCCGCCCACCTACGCCATCTATATTGCTGGCCTGGTGTTTCAGTGGCTGAAAAAGCAGGGCGGCCTGGAAGCCGTGGAAGCACGCAGCATCGAAAAGTCGACACTGCTGTACGACACTATCGACGCCAGCAGTCTCTATCTGAACAAAGTCGAGCGTCAGTCGCGCTCGAGGATGAACGTACCGTTCTTTCTCGCCGCCGAATCCCGTAACGAAGCATTCCTGGCCGGCGCAAAAGCGCGCGGCCTACTGCAGCTGAAAGGCCACAAGTCGGTCGGCGGCATGCGCGCGTCCATCTATAACGCGGTGCCGCTCGAAGCGGTGAAAACGCTCGTCGAGTATATGAAGGAATTCGAGCAGACCGGTGCCTGAAACAAGGACCGGCCTCCCATCCGATACTTGGCGCGCCAAGCCGGATCGACTCATCTCATACAACGCATGGACGACGACCTTAATTCACGACTCATACCGCTGCGCGAACGCATCGATGCGCTCGACGCGCAGCTCATCGCGCTTCTGAACCAGCGCGCCGCCGTGGCGTTTGAAGTGGGCGAGGTGAAGAAGCATTTCAACGCACCGGTGTTTCGCCCCGAGCGCGAGATGCAGGTGATCGCGCGGCTTCAGGAAATGAGCGAAGGGCCACTTGCTGACGATCACATCAGCTCCATCTGGCACGAGATCATGGCCGCGAGCCGTGCGCTCGAAAAGACGCTGCGCGCCGCGTATCTCGGTCCGGTCGGGACCTACAGCGAGCAGGCAATGTTCGAGTATTTCGGAAATTCCATTGAAGGTGTGCCGTGTCCTTCCATCGACGAAGTGTTTCGCTCGGTTGAAGCCGGCGCGGCCGAATTCGGCGTGGTGCCTGTTGAGAACTCCGCGGAAGGTGCGGTCTCGCGCACGCTCGATCTGTTGTTGCAAACGTCGCTGGTGATCAGCGGCGAACTGGCTTTGCCGATTCACCACAATCTGTTGACGGCGTCCGGCACGCTGAATGGCGTCACGCGCGTGTTCGCACATCCGCAAGCGCTCGCGCAATGCCAGCACTGGCTCACGGCGAACGCACCTACGCTTGCGCGTCAGGCGGTATCGAGCAATGCGGAAGCGACCCGGCTGGCGGTGGGCGATCCGACTATTGCGGCTATTGCGGGCGATCGGGCGGCCACACATTACGGACTCGGCGTGGTCAGCGCGATGATCCAGGACGATCCGCACAACCGCACGCGCTTCGTGATGATCGGCAAGGAATGCACGAGCGTGAGCGGGTACGACCAGACGTCGCTGATCGTGTCCGTGGCGAACGAGCCGGGCGCGTTGCTGAAATTGCTGGAACCGCTGGCGCGTCATGGCGTGTCCATGACCCGTTTCGAGTCGCGTCCTGCGCGTGTAGGCACGTGGGAGTACTACTTTTATATCGACGTGGAAGGACATCGCGACGACGCGCCGGTCACCGCCGCGCTCCACGAACTGGGCGAAAAGGCCGAGTTCCTGAAGATCCTCGGTTCGTACACGCGCGCTCGTTGAGCCTCTTAAAAACCGCTGGAGAAAACATGACATCGCAATTCGGCCCTTCCTACGTGCGCGCGATCGTGCCTTATATTGCCGGCAAACCGATCTCGGAAGTGGTGCGTGAATTCGGACTGAACGAAGCGGATATCGTGAAGCTCGCGTCGAATGAAAACCCGCTCGGTATGCCCGAGTCGGCGAAGCTCGCCATGGCGCAAGCGATCGAAGAACTTGGCCGTTATCCGGACTCGAACGGTTTCGACCTGAAGGTCGCGTTGAGCGAACGCTATGGCGTGCCGCCGGAATGGATCACGCTCGGCAACGGCAGTAACGACATCCTCGAAATCGCCGCCCATGCGTTTGTCGAGAAGGGGCAGTCGATTGTCTATTCGCAGTATTCGTTCGCGGTCTATGCGCTTGCTACGCAGGGTCTGGGCGCGCGTGCGATTGTCGTGCCGGCAGTGAAGTACGGTCATGATCTCGAGGCAATGCTCGCCGCTATCGCCGACGACACGCGTCTCGTGTTCGTCGCGAATCCGAACAATCCGACCGGTACGTTTATCGAAGGCCAGACGCTCGAAGCGTTCATTGCACACGTGCCGCGTCACGTGGCAATCGTGCTGGACGAGGCGTACACGGAATACCTGTCGAAGAACAAGCGTTACGATTCCATCGAATGGGTGCACCGTTATCCGAATTTGCTCGTGTCGCGGACGTTTTCAAAGGCGTTCGGACTGGCTGGATTGCGCGTAGGTTTCGCTATTGCGCAACCGGAGCAGACTGACCTGCTGAATTGCCTGCGCCAGCCTTTCAACGTGAATTCGATGGCGCAAGCCGCCGCGATCGTCGCGTTGAAGGACACCGCGTTCCTGGCGAAGAGCGCTGAGATCAACGCGGTGGGTTATCGCCGGCTGACGGAAGCCTTCGACAAACTCGGCCTGGAATACATCCCGTCTGACGGCAACTTTGTGATGGTGCGCGTGGGTAATGACGACGTCGCTGGACAGCGTGTGAATCTCGCCTTGCTCAAGCAGGGCGTGATCGTGCGGCCGGTCGCCAACTATGGTTTGTTGCCGTGGCTGCGTGTCACGATCGGCTTGCCGGAAGAGAACGAAGCGTTTATCGCGGCGCTTGAAAAATCGCTCGCGGCAACTGCCTGATTGTTTGCCCGTGCTTTTTTTGACAAAGCACGGGTTTGTTCGATTGTTCATCCCTCGCGCCGAAAGGCGCGTTTTTATCAATGTCTCGTGGCCGCGTTCTCTTTCAATAAACTCGTGGTTTTCGGCGTTGGCCTGATCGGCGGATCGCTCGCGCGCGCTTTGCGCGAACGCGCTGGTGCAACGGGCGAAGTGGTGGGCGTCGGGCGATCCATAAAGTCCGTCGAGCGTGCGCTGGAAATCGGCCTGATTGATTCGGCTGTGTCTCTCGACGACGATGGCGCGCTCGAACTCGCGCTGCGTGACGCCGACTTCGTGCTGATCGCCGCGCCGGTTGCGCAAACAGAGCCGCTGCTGCGGCGGATTGCGCCGTTCTTGGACGTGCGCACCATCCTGACCGATGTCGGCAGCACAAAAAATGACGTGGTTGCAGCGGCACGTGCTGCCTTGGGCGACCACGTTGGGCAATTCGTGCCGGGCCATCCGATTGCCGGCCGGGAATCAAGTGGTCCTGATGCCGCCATTCCCGATCTCTACATCGACCGCAATGTCGTGCTATGCCCGTTGCCGGAGAATTCGCCGGAGGTTGTCGAGCGTGTCGCCGATATGTGGCTCGCGACCGGCGCGAGCGTGCATCGAATGACTGCCGGGCAGCACGACGGCGTGCTCGCGTCGGTGAGCCATTTGCCGCACGTATTGTCGTTCGCGCTGGTCGAGATGATTCTGCAAGCGCCCGATGCCGCGCTGAAGTTTTCGTTCGCCGCCGGCGGGTTCCGCGATTTCACGCGGATCGCGGCGTCGAGTCCGGAAATGTGGCGCGACGTGTGCATCGCGAACCGGGCGGCGCTGCTGATCGAAATAGATGCCTATACCAACGTGCTGGCGCGTTTTCGCCAAGCCATCGAGACCTCCGACGGCGCCGCGCTCGAAGCGGCGTTCGAGCGCTCTCGCGCACGGCGCGAACCGAATAGCAACATGGCGGCGCGCTCAAAGCCGCCGACGAATCCGCACAATAGCTAGCTGGATCTGACTGGACCTGACTAACTGGACTTAATCATGGAACACCTCGATCTCGGACCTTTTTCGCGTGCGTCCGGCACGGTCCGGCTGCCCGGATCGAAGAGCATTTCTAACCGTGTCCTGCTGCTCGCCGCGCTGGCGGAAGGCGAAACGGTGATCACGAACCTGCTCGATTCCGACGACACCCGCGTGATGCTCGCGGCGCTCAATACGTTGGGCGTTGAGGTCAAGAACGATGGCGAGCGCTGCGTCGTGAAAGGTATCGGCGGGCGTTTTCCGGTGAGATCGGCTGAGCTTTTTCTCGGCAATGCGGGCACCGCGGTGCGTCCGCTCACGGCCGCGCTGGCGCTGAACGGCGGTGAATATCGCGTGCATGGCGTGCCGCGCATGCATGAACGGCCGATCGGCGATCTCGTCGACGGCTTGCGGCAGATTGGCGCGAAGATCGATTACGAAGCGAACGACAGTTTCCCGCCGCTGCGGATTCATCCGGCCGACATTGCCGTCGATCAGCCGGTCCGCGTGCGTGGCGACGTCTCTAGCCAGTTCCTGACTGCGTTGCTGATGAGCTTGCCGCTGGCGCAGAACACGCGCGGTCCGATTGTCGTGGAAGTGGATGGCGAGCTGATTTCGAAGCCGTATATCGACATCACGATCAAGCTGATGGAGCGCTTCGGCATGACTGTCGAACGCAATGGCTGGAAGAGTTTTTTTACGCTGCCGGCCAGCGCGCATTACGCGTCGCCGTGCATAATCGCAGTGGAAGGCGATGCGTCGTCGGCGTCGTATTTCCTCGCGGCCGGTGCGCTGGGTGGCGGTCTGCTGCGCGTGGAAGGCGTGGGCCGCGCGAGCATCCAGGGCGACGTGAATTTCGCCGATGCGCTGATCCGCATGGGCACGAACGTCATGCTGGGCGATGACTGGATCGAAGTGCGCGGCGTGGAATCGGACGATGGCAAGCTGATGGCCATCGACATGGATTTCAACCTGATCCCGGACGCCGCCATGACCATTGCCGTGGCCGCGCTGTTCGCCACCGGCACGACCACGCTGCGCAATATCGCGAGCTGGCGCGTGAAGGAGACGGACCGGATTGCCGCAATGGCCACTGAGCTGCGCAAGGTCGGCGCGACGGTCGAGGAGGGCGCGGATTACCTCGTAGTGACGCCGCCGGCTGCATTGACGCCGGATGCGGCTATCGATACCTACGACGACCACCGCATGGCAATGTGTTTTTCGCTCGTGAGCCTGGGAGGCGTTCCGGTACGCATCAACGACCCGAAATGCGTCGGTAAGACCTTCCCGGATTACTTCGATCAATTCGCCAAGCTCGCGAAGGCCTGATGACCACGACTACTATGAATACAGCAATACCAGCCGCGATTTCGCGCGCAACCGCTCGTCGATCCGGACGTCTCCGATGAAACCCACTCGTCTGTTTCACCAGACTCCGGTCATCACGATCGACGGCCCGACGGCTTCTGGCAAAGGCACGGTCGCCGCGCTGGTCGCTGCCACGCTCGGCTTCCATTTACTCGATAGCGGCGCGTTGTACCGGCTCACCGCGCTCGCGAGCGCTCGCTACAACATCGAGCCCGAGGACGGCGACGCGCTCGCCGAACTCGTCGCAGACCTCCACATCACGTTCCGCGAAGGCTGTGCGCAGCTCGACGGCGTGGATGTATCGACGGAAATTCGTGCCGAGGAAATCGGCAACCGCGCCTCGACAATCGCCGTCTACGGCCAGGTTAGGACAGCACTGATTGCGCGCCAGCGGGCGTTCCGCAAGCCTCCGGGGCTGGTTGCTGACGGCCGCGACATGGGCACCGTTATTTTTCCCGATGCAACGCTCAAGGTGTTTCTCACGGCCGGTGTTGAAGCGCGGGCCGCACGGCGGCATAAGCAATTGATACAAAAAGGCTTTTCTGCTAATATGAAAGACTTACTACGAGATTTGCGCGAGCGGGACGCACGAGACAGTAACCGTGTAATCGCGCCGCTCAAGCCCGCAGTGGACGCGAAGACGCTGGACACCTCCGGGTTATCCATCGACCAGGCGGTCGATCAGATCATCGGTTGGTTTCATTTGGTTTAGCGCGATTCACGTGTAGTTCGTTGCAATTGTTGGAAAAAGGCCACCGTGTGGCGGTTTTGCTTTGGAGCTCCATGAGAAACATGGAGCGTGTTTTAACCCCTCAACCCCGTGTGGCGCTCGTCTTTTTTGTCATTGGCCCGAACAGTTGGGGCCGGCATTGCGAAGCAGCAGCGCAACTATAGATTTTTATGTCCAACCTGCAAACATCTACCCCGAATACCGAATCTTTTGCGGCTCTGTTCGAAGAATCGCTGACCAAGCAGGACATGCGTGCGGGTGAAGTTATTTCCGCCGAAGTCGTGCGCGTCGACCACAATTTCGTGGTCGTCAACGCTGGTCTCAAGTCCGAAGCCTACATTTCGCTCGAAGAATTCCTGAACGACGCGGGCGAGGTAGAAGTGCAGGCGGGCGACTTTGTTTCCGTGGCTATCGACGCCCTGGAAAATGGTTATGGCGATACGATCCTGTCGCGCGACAAGGCGAAGCGTCTGGCTTCGTGGCTGTCGCTGGAAAAAGCGCTGGACAACAACGAACTCGTGACCGGCACGATCACGGGCAAGGTCAAGGGCGGCATGACTGTCATGGTCAACGGCATCCGCGCGTTCCTGCCGGGTTCGCTGGTTGACACGCGTCCGGTCAAGGACACGACCCCGTACGAAGGCAAGACCCTCGAATTCCGCGTGATCAAGCTCGACCGCAAGCGTAACAACGTCGTGTTGTCGCGCCGCGCTGTGATCGAAGCGACCCAAGGCGAAGAGCGCGCGAAGCTGCTCGAAACGCTGAAGGAAGGCGCGATCGTGGAAGGCGTGGTCAAGAACATCACGGACTACGGCGCATTCGTGGACCTCGGCGGTATCGACGGCCTGCTGCACATCACGGACATCGCATGGCGTCGGGTGCGTCACCCGAGCGAAGTTCTGTCGGTTGGCCAGGAAGTCATCGCAAAGATCCTCAAGTTCGACCAAGAGAAGAACCGCGTTTCGCTCGGTATCAAGCAACTCGGTGACGATCCGTGGGAAGGCATTTCCCGCCGTTACCCGTCGGGCACGCGTCTGTTCGGTAAGGTCACCAACATCACCGACTACGGCGCATTCGTCGAAGTGGAATCGGGCATCGAAGGCCTGGTTCACGTGTCGGAAATGGATTGGACGAACAAGAACGTTGCACCGTCGAAGGTTGTGCAACTGGGCGACGAAGTCGAGGTCATGGTTCTCGAAATCGACGAAGACCGCCGCCGTATCAGCCTCGGCATGAAGCAGTGCAAGCCGAACCCGTGGGACGACTTCAGCCGCAACTTCAAGAAGGGCGACAAGCTGGAAGGCGCGATCAAGTCGATCACCGACTTTGGCGTGTTCATCGGTTTGCCGGGCGGCATCGACGGTCTGGTTCACCTTTCGGACCTGTCGTGGAGCGAAACGGGCGAAGAAGCTGTTCGCAAGTACAAGAAGGGCGACGAAGTCCAGGCTATCGTTCTGGGCATCGATGTCGAGAAGGAACGCATCTCGCTGGGTATCAAGCAACTCGAAGGCGATCCGTTCAGCAACTTCGTGGCAATGAACGACAAGGGCGCGACGGTTGACGGTGTGGTCAGGTCGGTGGACGCGAAGGGCGCAGTCGTGACGTTGACGGCAGACGTGGAAGGTTATCTCCGCGCGTCGGAACTCGCTCAGGACCGCGTGGAAGATGCTCGCAACGTGCTGAAGGAAAGCGACAAGGTCAACGCGATGATCATCAACATCGATCGCAAATCACGTGGCATCAACCTGTCGATCAAGGCCAAGGATTCGGCTGAGCAACAGGAAGCAATCCGCGGTCTGGCTTCGGCTGAATCGAGCACGGCTGCTACCGGCACGACAAACCTTGGCGCGCTGTTGAAAGCCAAGCTCGACGGCCAGAACGGCTAAGCCGCAAGGTATTGCTGCAGTATGACCAAATCGGAATTGGTCGCCCAACTGGCGCTGCGATTTCCGCAACTTGTTCTTAAAGATGCGGATTTCGCTGTGAAGACGATGCTCGATGCGATGTCGGACGCTTTGGCCAATGGCCATCGCATCGAAATCCGCGGCTTCGGCAGTTTCGGCCTCAATCGTCGTCCATCGCGCGTTGGACGCAATCCCAAGTCGGGGGAGAAGGTGCTGGTACCGGAGAAATTCGTACCGCACTTCAAGCCGGGCAAGGAGTTGCGCGAACGAGTAGATAGCCGCGCGGGCGAGCCGCTGAAACAGTCGAACGAAGCAGACAGTGACGAAGACGACGGTGTTTGACCGGCGTCCGAGTTCATCCTGCATCAAACCGCTGTCAGCCAGAGGCAAATGACCGCAAGGGTGCTTTTTTTATGCGTGTGCCCAGCATGGGCGCAATCTTGGAGGTGTAAGTGGAGGTGTAAGTCCTCCCGTGAGTTGACCACAGCGAACGAAGTGAAGCGCAACTGCGTGAGGGTGACCGAGCGTGGGGAGGAAGCGTGGAGCGAAACCGTGAGCCGATGTACAAGAACCGGATAGAAGGCGGTGCCGATCAGGGCAAGCGGGCACGTAACCGCGAAGCTCTCGTGGTCAAGGATTAGGTGCGGTAAATCCGGCGGTTGTGCGGTGAAGGATTGCGTTCTTACCTGGGGAGATCTCG
>LGTG01000147.1 GCA_001190015.1 Candidatus Burkholderia crenata | reverse complement strand
ATGTCGTTTCGCTACCGCTAGCGCCATCGTCGATGATGAGGTCCGTTATCGTGCGTCCGAACAATTTGCCGTGGACCGCGCCTTCTGGCAAGCGCGCGCCGCGTTGCAAGCCAAGGCGGAACCCCCTTTGCCGTTGTCCGGCGAGCCGTTCCTCGCTTTCGCCGAAAGCGCAGTTATTCCGGAGGCCGGCAGGCTGAGCCTGAAAGCGGCCGCAGAGCGTCTGGGTGTATCGCTTTCCCGGTTGTTAAGCGCGGCCATCATCGCTTACTTCCGTCGCTGGGACGGCCAGAACGAGATGCGGTTTCGGCTGGCCGTGTCGGCCCGCAGCGAAGTCACCATGCAGGCACCAGGCAATATGGCACACGCGTTGCCGTTGCAGGCGAGCTTTACGCCCCGCACCAGTCTTGCCGATATCGTGCGCCAGCTAGACGGCGAAGTGCGCTGCATGCGTCCGCACATCCGCTATCGGGCGGAAGACATCGTTCGGGACTGGGCATCGACCGGCGGAGTGCAGGGTGCACAGGGGCCGGTGATCAACATCATGCCGTTCTCTTATGCATTCGACTTTGGCGAATGCCGAGTGACATCCGCACATCAATTGACCGTCGGCGTGCTGAATGCGCTGGAAGTCGCGGTCCACGATCGCAAGATTGGTGATGGTCTGCATATTGACCTGTATGCCCCGCAAGCATGCGGCTCGCCTGTTCAGTTGCAACAGCATGTCAGAAGACTGGCGCGTTTCATTGAGGTCGCGGCGGCTGTGCCACAAAGTCCGATCGACACACTGCCATGGCTGGACGAGTCGGAACGGAGGCAACTGCTGGAGGAATGGAGTGGCAACGCACTGGATTTGGGCGAAATCACGCTGGCGGAACTGTTCGAGGTTCAGGCAACCCGTCAGCCGAATGCCGTGGCGCTGGAGGGGCCGGACGAACGCGTGAGCTATGGCGAGTTGGACGCACGGGCCAACCGACTGGCAAGTCACCTGCAGAGTTTGGGCGTGGGGCCAGACGTCGTGGTCGTAGTGTGCCTGGAGCGCTCGATTGACATGGTGGTGGCGATACTTGGGATCGCCAAGGCAGGGGCTGCCTATTTGCCGTTCGCGCCGGATTACCCGACCGAGCGCCTGGCCTACATGC
>LGTG01000146.1 GCA_001190015.1 Candidatus Burkholderia crenata | reverse complement strand
CTCTCGATTGGAAGACACCAGCCGAGGCGTTTGAAGAGTTAATATTCGCAACCTAAATGATGGTGTTGCAATGACTGCTTGAACCTAAGTTGTCTGCAGAATGGAAGGCCGTTCCGGCACGGCTTTTTATCACGCGTCTTAAACGCTTGTTTGCCGGATGCGAAGCTCGCACGAAACCGGCCTTCTCAAACACTCCCTTCCTTCTCGATCACCAGGATTCGCGCGATACCCACCGGCTCGGCAACATGTTCGTCGCCGGGTTGGGCGTGGAAGATATCGCCAGCGTCGAGCAGTACTTCTTCCTCAACGCCCTCCCACCGCACACGCATTTGCACCTGGCCTTGCATGACGGCGAAGACTTCTTTGCCGTCCTTCTTTGCCGTCGTTCACGTGCCATTTTATACGGCGCGTCAGTCCAGTGCAGGCGGCATGAGACGCCGTTCATCGTGGTGATATCGAGTGCGCCCCACGCGCGCTTGGCAGTAAATTCGCGGCTTTTAACAACTTTCATTAGTAATCCGGCAAGAAATCAGGACATCAGGACAAGACCTGCGCTTCGTCGACATCGGCATGACGCGCAGAAGGAATGAAGGCCACGGCGATGATCGATAACAAGATACCCGCCATCACGTAAAACGTCGGTACGAGCGGCGAACCGGTCGTCTTTATCAGCCACGTCACCACGAACTAACGGAAGCCGCCGAACAGCATGACCGCGACGTTGTACGCAATCGATAACCCCGTCGAACGGATATGCGCGGGGAACAACTCTGCCAGCAGCGCGCCGAACGGCCCGTAATAACTCGCGAGCGTCACCGACAAAATGCCCCTGCACAATGCGCTGGGTTCGGCGGAGAGCCACACGAACAGCGGATAAATAATCAGGAGCGTGATGATCAGTGACCACAGTGACAATCCCTTCCGGCCGGTCCTGTCGGACCACGAGTCCGCCACTGGAGACAACACCGTCAACAGCAAATTGCCCACGATCAACGCAGTGAACGACTGGCCAAACGGCAGTTTCAACTGCTTGACGGCGAACGTCGGCAGATAACCGATCAGCACATAGACCGTCACCGTCAGCGCGATGACCGCGCCGAGTCCGCACATCACTTCGTAGCCATATTCGCGGAATACCTCGCCGAGCGTTGCGCGCCGCACCCTCTTTTGCGCGTGGATAAACGCCTCAGTTTCGAGCATGTTACGCCGCAAATAGAAGCCCACCGGTCCAATGATCAGCCCGAAGATGAACGGTGCACGCCAGCCCCACGACATCAGCGCATCGTGCGACAGGTTGCGCGTGATGAGCGACCCGACAATAGCGCCCAGCAGCAGCGACGCCGCCTGGCTCGCCATCTGGAAGCTGCCGTAGAAACCGCGGCGGGAGAATGGCGCCGCTTCGATCAGCAGTGCCGTCGCGCTGCCAAACTCGCCGCCGGCCGAGAAGCCTTGCAACAACCGCGCAAACACAATGATCAGTGGCGCGCCCAGTCCGATGGCCACGTAAGGCGGCGCGACCGCGCGTGCGTTCGGGGTCCTTGCGGATAGCATCAGAACGGCTGGAACCTTTGGAGCGTGATCTCACCGTTGCCATGTCGTCTCCGCCCGCGAGGGCGCTTCGGTTGCGCTGAGTTCTGTCGCGTGAGTCGGAGGTTCGACGTTTCGATGCGCCGGGTCAGATGCCTTGGCGAGTGTAAAGAGCGCTGAAATCGTTTTCAAGCGGCATCGGGATAGGGGCAGGCCTCACGGCCCGACCCCTCCCACACCACCGTGCGTACGGGTCCGTACACGGCGGTTCGGATCGGTTACCCGGCTGACGGGCCGAGGGAAGTCCAAGGGACCGAAAGTAACGATTAGACAGCGTAATGTTGAGCGCCGGACTGCAACTGGTGCGCCAGGTCTTGCAATTACCCATATTTTTCTACGATTCTCTGTT
>LGTG01000145.1 GCA_001190015.1 Candidatus Burkholderia crenata | reverse complement strand
CAGCGTCACTTTCCATTCCCTCGGCAATAAATTTCTAGAACGCTTGCTTCGTCTCAAACTTGATTGACACCTGGTCTGTCCGGCGATGGTATCATCGACCTTCGGGTTTGTTGCGAGCCCCAGCCTCGCGGTCGCCCCATTTAACACCTCCAAATTTCGAGATGTTGCAACGATCGGTTGAATTCGCCCTATTACTGCCTTGCTATCTAGGCGCGGCGTTGCGCACGCGCGCCGGAAATCGTTCAGCCCGGCCTTGCAGGAAGTCATCGCCGAGATTGGCCGACGTCGGTGAGCACCATCTGGCGGCTTTCGCGCAGCAGCGACCGATTTCGTCCTCGAGTGACTTCACCATCTTGCTGATGGTCGGCTGCGTGACGAACATTTTCTCTGCCGCAGCCGTGAAGCTTTTCTGCTTCACGACCTCGACGAAATACCGCAGCGATTGTAATTCCATACATACCCCTTGAATTCCAGATTCGATTCCAGATTCGAATCCATTTGATCAGTTTAAGTCATTTTATTATGTTGGAGCGCACGCTATATTCGTCTACATGTTAACCCTTATCAATTTGCAGAAAGGTGTGCCATGTTCTTTCCCGCCAACGTTTTGCGCTCATCGGCACTTCCTTCCGGCCGAGGCTTGCGCCGCCGCTGCGTCAAGTGGCGCGTTCGCGCGGTTTGTGCGCATTGCGCTGCAGAGCGCCGGACTCGCTGCGATCTGGCTGCTCTCCGACATGCTGCTGTTCTTTATCCCCGCCGCGGTTGCGGCCGTCCAATACGGTGGTTTGTTCCGGGAAGACGGCTAGCTGGTGGTGTTCGGCACGCTAATGGTGATGGTGGCCATGGCGTTTGCCGTGGAACAGGCTTCGAAGCTCGAACGTCGGCTGGAACTGCGCCGCATAACGGGTGCGCGGAGCGCGCGCCGCGTCGCCCGCGCCTGACGTTTGCCGCTATAGCGATGACCCATCTCTACGACTTCCTATTCGCCGATGCTGCCGCGCGTCCGATCGCCGTGCCGATTTTTGAATACCGGCAATTGCTGAGAAAGCACTGGTTGTCGCTATCGGTGGGCGTGACGGTCGGGATTCTGGTGGCGGTGGGCGGTTCGCTGATGCTGGCGAAATTGCTGCATTTGTCGCCGGAATTGCAGCGAAGCCTCGCCACTCGATCGGTATCGACACCCTTTGCGCTCGCCGTCTCCGACAAGCCTCATGCGCCGAAGGATCTCACCGCGTTGTTCGTGATCGCGACGGGTGTGGTTGGCATGCTGTTTGGTGAAATCGTGTTGGCGTTCGTGCCTTTGAGATCACGCCTGGCTCGCGGTGCGTTGTTTGGCGCGGCGGCGCATGGCGTGGGCACGGCCAAAGCGCGCGAACTCGGCGGTGAAGAGGGTGTAATTGCCAGCCTGACGATGATGATCGCCGGCGTGGTCATGGTGTTACTGGCGCCGGCATTGGCATCTTTGCCATTCTAAGGCTTGCGGAATTTCGTCTGCGCCTGGGGATTTTGCCCCAGGCGCGGGCAAAACAAAGCCCGCACTCAAACGCGCTCCCTTCATCCCAATTTGCTACAATCCCAACTCGCTTCGAGGAGCGTTGCGACAGCTTTCAACTTGATGGCCGCCAGGCTCGAAGCATTCAATCGGACGGAGTGACCAGCGCTTTCAGACCAGTAAGCGCTTGTTGAACCACCGCATCGAACGGCGCTCACGTCAAATTTCTATATTTCCATTAGAAAGGAGGGCGTGATGAACGCCGCAGCTCTCGATTCAAACACCAACAAAGATTTCGTTGTCGCCGATATGTCTCTTGCTGCCTGGGGCCGCAAGGAACTGAACATCGCTGAAACGGAAATGCCCGGCCTCATGCAAACGCGTGAGGAATACAAGGTATCGCAGCCGCTGAAGGGCGCACGTATCGCGGGTTCGCTGCACATGACCATCCAGACCGGCGTGCTGATTGAAACGCTGACCGCACTCGGCGCGGACGTCCGCTGGGCATCGTGCAACATTTTCTCGACGCAGGATCACGCTGCCTCGGCTATTGCCCAGGGCGGCGTGCCGGTGTTCGCATTCAAGGGCGAATCGCTCGACGAATACTGGGAATTCTCCCACCGCATCTTCGAATGGCCGAACGGCGAATTCGCCAACATGATCCTCGACGACGGCGGCGACGCCACGTTGCTGCTGATCCTCGGCTCGAAGGCTGAAAAGGACCGCTCGGTCATTGCAAAGCCGGAAAACGAAGAAGAGGTCGCGCTGTACAAGTCGATCGCCGCTCACCTCGACATCGACTCGACGTGGTACTCCAAGTGCCTCGTGCACATCGAGGGTGTGACGGAAGAAACCACGACGGGCGTGCATCGTCTGTATCAGATGGAAAAGGAAGGGCGTCTGCCGTTCCCGGCTATCAACGTGAACGACTCGGTCACGAAGTCGAAGTTCGACAACCTGTATGGCTGCCGTGAATCGCTGGTGGACAGCATCAAGCGCGCCACCGACGTAATGATTGCTGGCAAGATCGCAGTTGTCGCAGGTTACGGCGACGTGGGCAAGGGCTGCGCGCAATCTCTGCGCGGTCTGGGCGCGACGGTATGGGTCACGGAAATCGACCCGATCTGCGCACTGCAGGCAGCAATGGAAGGTTACCGCGTGGTCACCATGGAATATGCCGCCGACAAGGCCGGCATTTTCGTGACCGCGACGGGCAATTTCCACGTGATCGGCCACGACCATATGAAGGCGATGCGCAACAACGCTATCGTCTGCAATATCGGTCACTTCGACTCGGAAATCGACGTTGCCTCCACGCGCCAGTACACGTGGGAAAACATCAAGCCGCAAGTCGACCACATCATTTTCCCCGACGGCAAGCGCATCATCGTGCTGGCTGAAGGCCGCCTGGTGAACCTGGGTTGCGCGACGGGCCACCCGTCGTTCGTGATGTCGGCTTCGTTCACCAACCAGACGATCGCGCAGATCGAATTGTTCGTGCACGGCGACAAGTACGAAAACAAGGTCTACGTGTTGCCTAAGCACCTTGATGAAAAGGTCGCGCGTCTGCATCTGGGGTGTATTGGTGCTGAACTGACCGTGCTGTCCGACTATCAGGCCAGCTATATCAGCGTGGACAAGATGGGTCCGTTCAAGCCGAACCACTACCGTTATTGATCGCGGTTTAGTCTCAAGGCGTGCGTGGGTTTGATCAAACCCACGCACGCGACCTTTCCCCAAGTACCAGGAGACCATCGATGTCCGTGCTGCTGACCTGGCTGATCAACGCGCTTGCGCTGCTGATCATCACTTACCTCGTGCCGTCGATTCACATTCGCAGTTTCGGCACCGCGCTGATCGTCGCGATCGTGCTCGGGCTGATCAATACGTTCCTGCGTCCGTTGCTGGTGCTGCTTACATTGCCGGTGACTATTCTCACGCTCGGGTTGTTCATCCTTGTCGTGAATGCGCTGTGTTTCTGGCTGTGCGCTTCGTTGCTGAAAGGCTTCGAGGTATCGGGTTTCTGGTCAGCTTTCTTCGGCTCGATTCTGTACAGCATCGTATCCTGGCTGCTGTTGGCGCTGATCCTCGGTCAGCGCAACTTCTAAGAACGCGAGTGTTCTGCGCGCGCGTTTCACTCCTCCCATGAAATCGATCGAACTCTCATTCGAGTTTTTCCCGCCGAAAACGCAGGAAAGAATCGAGGAATTGCGCGCAACCGGCGCGCAGCTCAAGACGCTCAACCCGAAGTTCATCTCCGTGACGTTCGGCGCGGGCGGTTCCACGCAGCAAGGCACGCTCGATACCGTCGTCGAGATGATGAAGCAGGGACTCGAAGCGGCGCCGCATTTGTCGTGCATCGGGTCGTCGAAGGAGAGTCTGCAGGCCATTCTCGGCGCGTATCGCGAGCATGGCATTCGTCACGTTGTTGCGTTGCGTGGCGACTTGCCTTCGGGCATGGGCGAAGTCGGCGAGTTGCGGTACGCGTCGGAACTGGTTGGCTTCATCCGGGCCGAGCATGGCGATTGGTTCAACATTGAAGTAGCGGCGTATCCGGAATATCACCCGCAAGCGCGTTCGCCCAAGTCCGATCTGGAAAACTTCGTGCGCAAGGTGCAGGCCGGCGCGAACTCGGCGATCACGCAGTACTTCTTCAACGCGGACGCCTATTTCCGTTTCGTCGATGACGCCCGCAAGCTGGGTGTGGATGTCCCAATCGTGCCGGGCATCATGCCCATCACGAACTTCTCGCAGCTGATGCGTTTCTCCGAGATGTGCGGTGCGGAAGTGCCGAAGTGGATTGCCCGCCGCCTGGAAAGCTATGGCGACGACAAAGTAGCTATTCGCGCGTTCGGACTGGATGTCGTGACCGGTTTGTGCGAACGGCTGGTGAAGGAAGGCGCGCCGGGGCTGCATTTTTATACGCTGAACGGCGCGGCCGTGAGCAAGACGATTTGCGAGCGCTTGGCATTGCCGAAAGCCTGATTTTTTTGTGTTACCCGCGCGGCATTCGCCGCGCGGTTCTCCTCCCGTTTTTCGTAATTCCTCTCGCAGCCGTTTAATCACCTTGAAACATTGTGCATATCGAAACATGATAAACTCATATTTTATGTGCGCAACACGAACGAGTCATTAACTTATATTTACATTTTTTGCTACGGTAGTGATCGAATTCGCCGTGGTGCGTGGGTTTTCGGACAAAACGTGAATCGATGGAAAACGCGCTGAATCGACCAAAAACCCCGATAACTTGAAGAAGTTAAGCGAAAACACAGCCTTTTCAATCCTGTTGCCTGGCTTGCCGGGCACACGCGTGGAAACGATTTCCTATAGGGAATTTCGTCGCCCTGTTCCCCCCGGCAAAGCTCAGTAATATCGCACTACGCTGGTTTTTAGCCGGCACCGATCCTGGAGAAAACGTGAAGAAAATTGGCCTGTTGGAGTCGCTCGTCTGTCGATGGCACTAAGTGCCGCCATCGCGGCATCGCTCGTAACCGCGAGCGTTGCTCAAGCAGCACCCATTTCCAATAAAACGCTCGTCTACTGCTCAGAGGGCAGCCCGGCCGGTTTCGATCCCGCTCAATACACGACGGGCACCGATTTCACTGCAAACACCTTCACGGTCTACAGCCGCCTCGTGGAATTCGAGCGCGGCGGCACGAAAGTAGAACCCGGTCTCGCGGAAAAGTGAGATGTATCGCTGGATGGCCTGACCTACACGTTCCACCTGCGCCATGGCGTGAAGTTCCAGACCACGTCGTTCTTCAAGCCGACGCGCGATTTCAACGCTGACGACGTGCTCTTCACGTTCAACCGCATGCTCGACCCGAACCAGCCGTTCCGCAAGGCTTACCCGGCGTCGTTTCCGTACTTCACGGACATGGGCCTGAACAAACTGATCACGAAGGTCGAAGCAGTCGACCCGTACACGGTGAAGTTCACGCTGAAGGAAATCAACGCACCGTTTATCCAGAACATGGCGAGAATATGCATCCATCCAGTCGGACGAATACGCTCAGCAACTGCTGAAAGCGGGCAAGGCTTCGGACATCAACCAGTTTCCGCTTGGCACGGGTCCGTTTATTTTCCGTAGCTATACGAAAGACGTGATCATCCGTTTCGACGGCAATCCTGATTACTGGAAGCCGGGCGCAGTCAAGATCTCGAAGCTGATCTTCTCGATCACGCCGGATGCCGCCGTGCGCTGGATATGGCGATCAACAAGAAGGCGACCATTGAATCCGTGTATCAAGGCGCAGGTCAGGCCGCGATTGCACCGATTCCGCCGACCGAATGGTCCTACGACAAGAACCTGAAGGTTCAGCCGTACGACACCGCAGCGGCCAAGGCGCTGCTGCTCGCGAAGGCAGGTTTCCCGAATGGCTTAGAAATGAACCTGTGGGCCATGCCGGTCCAGCGTCCGTACAATCCGAATGCACGTCTGATGGCCGAAATGATCCAGGCCGACTGGGCGAAGATTGGCGTGAAGGCGAATATTGTGTTTTATGAGTGGGGCTAGTACATCAAGCGCGGCCACGCCGGCGAACACGACGCCATGCTTATTGGCTGGATGGGCGACAACGGCGATCCGGATAACTGGCTCGGCACGTTGCTGGGTTACTTGCGTTTCAACGGCGTTGGCGTGCAGTAAGCTGGTAGCAGTACGCTTCATGCACTAAAATTAGTCGAAAAGGGACGGCGACAAGAGTCATAAGCCTGCGTCGCCGGTCGCATTTTTCCTCCCCAAAGAGACGAACCATGTTCCGATTCGTTCTGCGGCGCATAGGCATGATGATCCCGACTTTCATCGCCATCTTTGCGCCGTTGATCGCTCCGCATAGCCCGATCGAGCCATATCGCGATAACGTCAAGATCCCGCCTGCGTGGCTCGATGGGGGTAACTGGCGCTTCGTTCTAGGTACCGACGAAACCGGCCGCGACATTCTCTCTCGCCTGATGTACGGCGCGCGGCTGTCGTTTTGGATCGGCTTTGTGTCTGTGGTGCTAGCGTTAATTCCGGGCATCGTGCTCGGGTTGATCGCGGTGTTTTTTCAGAAATGGCTCGACACGCCGATCATGCGCATCATGGACGTACTGCTCGCGCTGCCTTCGCTGCTGCTCGCAGTGGCGGTGGTCGCGATCATCGGGCCGGGACTGATGAACACCATGCTCGCCATCGCGATTGTCGCGTTGCCGGGTTATGTGCGTCTGACCCGTGCGTTTGACCCGCGCCGCAGCGCTCAGTGAACTGCAGCGCGAATACGTGACGGCGTCGCGCGTGGCCAGAGCCGGCACCGTGCGCCTGATGTTCTCGCAAGTGCTGCCGAACTGCGCCGCACCGCTGATCGTGCAGGCTATGCTTGGCTTTTCATCGATGATCCTGGATGCCGCCGCACTCGGTTTTCTCCGCCTCGGCGTGCAACCGCCTGAGGCGGAGTGGGGCGCAATGCTCGCGTCGGCGCGTGATTACATCTGCCCGGGCTTTCCATTCTGATTTCGGTCCTGGTGATCAACCTGCTCGGCGACGGGCTGCGCGATGCACTCGATCCCAAACTCAAACGGATGGCGTGACATGCATGATCTTCTAACCATCCGCAATCTCGCCGTGAGCTTCAACGGGCTCCCGGCGGTTGATCGAATCGATATGTCCGTCAAATCCGGCGAAGTGGTCGGCGTTGTCGGCGAATCGGGTTCCGGCAAAAGCGTCACGACAATGGCGCTCATGGGCCTGATCGATGCACCCGGCATTGTCACTGCCGACCAGGTCACGTTCAACGGCGTCGACTTGCTGAAGGCGTCGGCGCGCCAACGCAGGAAGAGATTATCGGCAAGGACATTGCCATGGTCTTCCAGGACGCGTTGTCCAGCCTGAACCCGAGCTACACCATCGGGTATAAGATCAAGGAAGTCCTGAAGCTTCACGAAGGGCTGCGAGGCGCAAAGCTGCAGCAACGCGCGCTGGAATTGCTCGATCAAGTGGGGATTCCCGACGCGAAGAGCCGTATCTATGCCTTCCCGCACCAGATGTCCGGCGGCATGAACCAGCGCGTGATGATCGCGATGGCGGTGGCGTGCAATCCGAAGCTGCTGATTGCCGCCGAACCGACTACCGCGCTCGACGTCACCATCCAGGCGCAGATCATGGAGTTGCTGGTCAAGCTGCAGAAGGAACGCGGCATGGCGCTCGTGCTGATTTCGCACGATCTCGCGGCCGTGTCCGAAGTCGCGCAGCGCGTGGCCGTGATGTACGCGGGCGAGATTATCGAAACGAATCACGTGCCGACTATCTTCAGCGAGCCGCATCATCCGTACACGTAAGCGTTGCTCGCCGCCATTCCCGAGCATAGCCGCGGCGCCGCGCGTCTTGCGGCGTTGCCGGGCCGCGACGACCGTCCGACCGGATGTTTGTTCGCCCCCCGCTGCAGCTACGCCGTCGACGATTGCCGCAAGGCGCGGCCGACGCTCTTTCAACTCGCCCCGAATGATCCGGCAGTGCGCGCACGCTGTATCAAGCCGCTGAACATGGAACTCGTTGCAGAACAAGGAGGCGCGCGATGAATGCCGTTCCTGAGACTTTCGCTAAAGACACTGTCCTGGTCGCCGATAAACTGGCCAGGCACTACAGCGTCAAGCGCAGCATGTTCCAGCAGGGCACCGTGAAGGCGTTGAACGGCGTTTCGTTCTCGCTTGAACGCGGCAAGACGCTTGCCGTGGTGGGCGAATCCGGCTGCGGCAAATCGACGCTGGCGCGTCAATTGACGATGATCGAAGCGCCCACGTCCGGGCGTTTGCTGATCGACGGCGAAGACGTGGCGAACGCGAGCCGGGCGAAGGTGGCCGACTTGCGGCAGCGCGTGCAGATGGTGTTCCAGAATCCGTTCGCGTCGCTCAATCCGCGCAAGACCGTCGAGCAGACGTTGGGCGAACCGCTCGCGATCAACACGAAGCTGTCGTCCCACCGAGCGCGCCGAGCGTATCGCACACATGATGCGCACGGTCGGGCTTCGGCCCGAACACGCGGCGCGGTATCCGCACATGTTCTCGGGCGGGCAGCGCCAGCGGGTTGCTATCGCGCGTGCAATGATTCTGGATCCGCAGATCCTGGTGGCCGATGAACCCGTGTCCGCGCTGGATGTTTCCATCCAGGCGCAGATCCTGAACCTGTTCATGGATCTGCAGCAGCAGTTCGGGACGAGCTACGTGTTCATCTCGCACAACTTGTCGGTGGTGGAACATATCGCCGATGACGTCATGGTGATGTATTTTGGCGGTGTAGCCGAATTTGGCGACAAAGCAACGATTTACGCACGGCCGCGCCGTCCGTACACGCGCGCGCTGATGTCGGCGACGCCTGCCTTGTTCGAAGAAGATCGGCGCATCAAGATCCGGCTGCAGGGCGAAATGCCTTCGCCGCTGAACCCTTCATCAGGTTGGTTGCACATTTCACATCAGCGCTGCCCGTATGCAATCGATAAATGCCGCGTGGAAGAACCGGCGCTGCGTTTCGTCGATGGACGGCACGTGTCATGTCACCGTGCCGAGGAAGTCGGGGAGATCGATGCCTGAATCGGGATAGGGGCAGGCATCGCGGCCCGATCCCTCCCACACCACCGTGCGGCGAGCCCGTCGTCTGGGCAGCAAGGTTTGCTGTTCACACCCCGTGCGCTCAGTTCCTGGAAGCGA
>LGTG01000144.1 GCA_001190015.1 Candidatus Burkholderia crenata | reverse complement strand
CGATGGCATCATCGGCCTTCCGGTTTGTTGCGAGCCCCAACCCCGCGGTCGCGCCCCATTTAACATCTTCAAATTTCGAGATGTTGCAACGACCGGTTGAATTCGCCGCGAACACCTCTTCCGCGTCTTTCAACGTGATCATTGCAATTCTGTAACCCTGTCGCGGCAGAGATCGGACGAACCCTTCGTGCACGAGCCGCACGAGTGCAATACGACAGCTGGTTTTACCGATACCGTACTCCGGCATCAACTGGCTTTCGGTCACGGTCGACCCAGGCAGCAGATCACGGCGGATACGTTCGTAGGCGTCATCGCCGCGTAAAACTGCGAGCATAGACGGGACAAGCAATTCAAGAGATGGCGCTGTGGATTCGTCGTAGGTCATGGCCGTTAGGTTGTGAGCTGCTCACGACATCGAATTGATACGTTCAAGAAACTATCTCAGGCGCTTATACGGCTTTTCAAAAACAAGTTATTTAATAAGTACCTTGGGCACGGAGATATCGTGGGATGCTCAGGACTTATGTGGCATCCAGGTCTTGCGCCTTCATTAGCGCTCGATCTTGATTTTCGGCTTTCCAATCAGGTGTAAATGCCGACCATTTTCAGCAATCCTTAGCATGGCTTTTATTGCCTGGTTCGCAATTAAGCAGCGTTCTTTTAGCCACTGGTAGCTGTAACTGTTGCTGAGAATGGGAGGAATTGGCGAGATTTAAACAACCGCTAATCTGGCCTGCAGTTTGCGTGTGTGTGCTTAGCAAACTTCATGGGAGATCTGATCATTTTAAAAGCCCTTATTCCTGCGGTAGTTATCGCTTCGACCCTCGCTGCACCGGCGCTGGCATTTGCTCAGGACGACACGCAAGTGACCCGTTCGGCGGTCAAGACGGATTTGCAACAAATGGAGCAGTCGGGCTACAACCCCGCAGCCGAGCGTACGACTTATCCCGACCAAGCCCAGGCCGGCTGAACAGCGTGTGGAGTCTGAGCGCGGAGTGGCCGCTACGTCATACGGCCCATCGATGACCGGCATGTCGGCTTCAGGCATGAACTCTCGCCAATAACTGCGGCGGATAGGACACATTTAATCCATTTCGGCCATTGATAAGCCGGGTTGGGTTGCAGTAGGCCGGCTGCCTGACGTGGAGAAACGTGGTCGCTGGTTAATGCGTGATCGCGGGCGGTTGGGCAGCGCGGTACGCGCGGGCGTTCTTACAACTCGACGGATTGAGGCAGCAAAGACGCAGCATGGAACGGAGGAGGCCGTTTATGTGTCAGTTTTCGTTGTTTGCTGAGTGTGACGCTTACCCGACAAAGTCAGCTCGCCGGTTTTCGATGCCGTCCTAAACCACGCGAACTACTGTTGCTCTTCCGATGTTTCATCCAGCATTCGCATAGCCGCCTTCTCAGCATTGGCCACATGCAGCCGCGCGGCCGCACCGGCTCCCTCCGCATCCCGCGCTTTCAATGCCTTGAAAGGCTGGTCGGTAACCGGTCTGGATGCGTTAGCGAGGTCGCGCGCAGCAGGTTGACCCGCGAATACAGGCTGTTCAGGATCTCTTTCACCAATGCATTGCCGCAGTTATCGAGCAGGACATCGTAAAGTTCAGTCTTGGCCTTGAGTACGCCCGCTTGATCATTGGCCAACGCCTACCCGCGCCGTGCCTTCGCTTTTTCACCGAACTGCACGATGGCTTGGTCGTCCGCAAAGCTGGCGAATTCACTGCCAGCAAAACCTTCCAGCAAACCGCGGATTGCATACAGCTCAGCCGCCTTTTGCTTCGACATAATCGCGACCATAGGTTCCTTGTGTGGCACACTGCGTACCAGCTTTTCAGCTTCCAGCCGGCGCAAGGTTCCGCGAACCGGGGTTCGGCTGACGCCCAGCGTTTCGCACAACTCACGTTCGATAAACCGCGCCAGACGCGAAGCGTCCTGACGTGATCGACTGTCGAAGCACATTCTCCACCTGATGACGCAGCGTTTCCGGCCGCACCAAACCCATTCCAGCTGTCCTTATTGTATTCCCGTCTGACAAAGATCACCCCGCATGATACTTGATACGACAGGTCAAAAAGAATGACCGTGAGGTTGGCTTTGGTCCGTTCTGGGAAGAATCGTGTCTTTCTGCCGAATTTGTCCTATTAAATGATTATCGTATAGGTTGATCAACATTTCCGCCGCCAGACTCGGTCGTCGTCCATGCTTCTTTGAGCGATACTTTCGATCCGGCGATCCAAATTCAGGGTACAAAACTCCGACTCGCTTTGTGAACCGGCTTAAGCCTCGTTATTGATATTCCCCAAGACAGCTTGCTCAGCTCGTGATCTGGTTTTGGCCTGGCCCGGCGACTTCGATCTGGAAACGAGGTCTTCGTGGAGTCGCCACACGACGCAGCGCATCATGAAATACAGACGGTAAAACGGTCTGACCGTTAGTTGTGACTATGCATATTTCAGGTGCTTTCTACGATCCGATTAGAAGCATCTGCATGCCAAGGATGGGAACTTTGCTGTGGAAGGCTGATTCCCTCATGTTATTGCACTCTGCAGTTCTCTCCTCAATTCCCATTTCATCCTATCAACGGATCCTCTCAGTCGGCTAAATCTGCGGGCGATGAGCCAGGGAAGAGCATGTTTCGCTTACGCATTTATGCCGGCACACATCTCACATCTCTCGACAGCTTGATCGCGCAGATCGATTGCAATTTGTCGTTCAGAAGCACAGGAAGACACCTCTTCTCATCACCTCTGTGAAAACGCACGGAAGCTCACCATCATCGACTAGCCGCCAAATTGTGCCTCGCAGTCTCAACTGTCCGCACGTCGCGAGTATCTAACGAAACGCCGGCACACGTCGCCCGGAGCATCTTCTTCATCTCATTGAGGCATTCGTTGATCGTAGACGTCTTTGTCCGCGACATTGCGTGCTCAGCAATTGATATGGTTTTCGTCTGATTCGAGTGGTTTCCGTCGCACTTCAATCGAAATGCCGTGACCTGATCGGACGTTGCGCGAACGATTTCCTTCGCGTTTAGCGCAGCGACGAATGCGGTTGCCCACTGTCCAGTTGCGACGCGCGGCCTTGCTTCGCGGTAGTTACAGACACTAATCGAATCCGCTGTGCTGGAGACCGTGATGAGTCGTGTGTTAGCACTGTCAACGAACATCTCGCCGACGCACTGAAGCACGGTGGCATCGACGCTCGCCGCGCGTGCATTTTTTTCGGCCAGTCGTTCTGCAGCGAGTTGTTTAGCGCGGATCTGGTGTCCAAAATCGATCGGGGAACGGAGCAGGGCGCGAAGATAGCTTATCGGGCGCTTTGCGTTTCGAAGATGTTCCCACGTTGCCTCGACTACATTGGACAGCAGCTTTGCCTGTACCTTTGCTTCTCGCATGAGTTTAAAAATCAAAAATTGATGAAAACCCAAGCTCAGCAGGCGCTGGAGATCTGCGGGGAGCTCTCCTGGTTGTCTCTTTTGATTTTTAGGGAATAGACTTTTATATATAGCTCCGTCTGCCATCGTGACACACGGCGGGTTAAATGAGGGAGAGGGTGGGCTGAGTGCTTCAACACTCGATGAAACGAAGTCATCAGGTTGACCAGCTGAAACTTGCCGAGCAAAAGACTTCGAACCGGTCGCCTGTGTTCCGGATGCATGGGACACGTATCCGAGGACAATGGCGGATTTCTTGGTGAGATGCAGGTAGGCACGACCAAACAGACCAGCGGTCCCAAAACGCTTTTGCGGAACGCGTTCGACTAGTCCAGCCGCTTCGAGATCGTCCAGGCTCCGATAGAAGGTCCGTATTGACTGCATGGCTCGGCCAGTCAGAAGCTCACGACGGGCGAATATGGCGGCGTACGGACGGTTGGCGTCGACAGTGCGCGCAAGCGCAGCCAACACGGCTCGAGCACGAGCAGGGAGTGCCGGGAAGTTCGCAGCGCGATGTGCGGCCCGGAAGACAACCCAAGGGAGGTTTGATTGACCGGCCAGAAATTCGTCCAGCGCGGTTTGATCGATGTCTACGGAATCGTCAGGGGGTGGAAGAGGGTACAAATCCCCTTCGCCAGCAACGGAAAGTTGCGCGATAAGCATATAACACGTCCATTTCTTCAAAATGGAAGAGAAACGCTTGACTGCCGATCGCTATCCGCTACACTTGGAGGTGTTGGGCCTTTATCCGATTCCCGTCAGATAAATGCAGCGGTAGGCAAGCGACAGCGAAGCCCGGTTACTCAAAAGCCTTCGGTTCCCGCCGAAGGCTTTTGTTTTTCTTGCATTGCAATCAGTTCATGATCGTTCTCGGTATTTTGGTTAAGTTCATGATTTTTAACGGTTCCCTACTAGGGAAGTCCTAAGGAAACTTTGAGCTTCGGTTCAGAACTTCAGGGTGCCGATGTACTTCGTGTTAAGTCATTGATTTAAAGCAGTTCCCTACTAGGGATCATTGCTTTTTGAGTTCCGACTCAATGAATGCGTGAATTCTTTCTGCCCACTGTTCGGTTTCGTCGGTGGCCTTGCCGGAGAACGAAATGCCAACCACCCCATTGCGCGCCGATATCTGGCAAACCTTCTTGGCGCCGCGTTTGACGATCAGGGGTTCGTGCTTCTCACGAGGCACCCGGTCTGGCTTCGTTGCCGCGACTGCTTGCGCTTGGGTGTAGGTGTCGTCAGTCAAAAGCCGCTCGATCGCTGCTTTAACCTTGTTTCCCCGACCTTCCGCTACTGCTTTGGCCATTTGCTCCGCTGCATTGCTTCCCAACTTCTCGGGGCGAGTGGCCAACAATTCCTTGCACTCGTCAGGCAGCAGATCGAACTTCATGATTCGCCCCACATGCGAGTCACTAATGCCTGCAGCCTTTGCCAAATCTTCCTTCGTAATTCCGGTTGAATCCTGAAGCGATTTGAAGCCCCAGAATTTCTCGAAGTCCGAAAGAGTCGGTGACAAGAGGTTTGAGAAGAAAGCGGCGTACTCGACCATCGATACATCGATATCCAGCACGATGCCGTCGATCTCGGTGCGCCCCAGTTCGCGATAGACCGAAGCCCGGTTATGACCGGCTACGATGTCGTACTCGCCGTCCGGCCGTTCACGTACCGTAATAGGCTGGGCGAGAGGGTATGCCGTCAGGTTCGCTTTAAGTTCTGCGTACTCTGACGGTGCGAGCCGCCGCCGTCGTCCCGGGATTTCGTGAAGTTTGTCCAATGGGAGCTTGTCGGGCGCGCGTTGTTCCAGTGCCCGTTTCAGCTTGTCGATTTCAGCCTGCTGGCTGTGCACCCGCCCTTGAAGGCCGATTAACTGTCCAGGCGCGGTGCGAGGCGCGACCGGTTCAGAGGGCGTATCAACACCATCGTCATCCAGTCGAATACCCGCCGCCTTTGCCTTTTGTTTCGCTGTTGTAGACATGCTTACTCCTTGTCCCAGAGGTAACAGATCTTACTGTCGATCAAATCCACAACCTGGTCATATGGCACGCGGATCCGTCGAAGCGTCGCGGCATTGCCGTCGTAGTTCGGGAAGTCGTACACAGTCGAAAAATCGTTGGTGGTTGTGCGAGCAAGGTCGGTTTCCGGGATTTCAACCGGCAAGACGCGCTCGCCGTAGGTCGTGATGACCCAGTCGCGAACAATGGATGCGTTTGCTTTGTTCGGCATGCGCGTCACCAGGATGTCAATGAAATCGAACACCTTGGCTTCGTCGGCCGACTCCCCGAACTGCTTCATGCCGGAGACCATGTCGGAGAAAAGCGACCAGAACTGGACCATCGATGCAAACGAGAGCGTGTCCGGCATCACCGGTACAATGACCCCATCTGCCGCGAAAAGCGCGTTAATGGTGAGGTAACTCAACGTGGGTGCGGTATCGATGATGATGTAGTCGTACTCGTGTTTGAGATCCTTGAGTCCGTCGCTCAGCACGTTCCAGAACTTTGCGCTCGGCGACGCATGAACGCGGGCCGGGAGCATGAATTCGGCGTTGAACAGATCAGTGGATGACGGGATCAGGTCGAGGTTTTCCCAATACGTTTGCATCGGCAAATGCTTCATATCGAAGCTTTCGCCGCTGACGTAAGCCTCGATCAAGGGCAAAATAGTTTGGTTGCCGCTAATTTCCGCGTGCGGGTTGATCCCGTATAGCGTGGTCGCGCTGCCCTGCGGGTCCATATCTATATGGAGGATGCGCCGTCCGTGGCGCAGCGACAAGCCTTGCGCCAGCACCATGGACGTCGTGGTCTTAGTCACGCCGCCCTTGAAGTTGCCGATGGCGATGACTTTCCCGTCCTTCTCTGCCGGACGCTGTCTTGGCTTGCGTTCAGCCCTGACCCATTCGATGGTTTCGGCGAGCGTAAACTGCCGCGCGGCCCCAGGTTTTTCCTGCGTGCCTTGAGGCAGCTCCCCTTTCTTGATCAGATAGGAGAAGCGAGCTTTGTCGATGCCGCACAGTTCCTGGAGTTTGCCGCTCGGGAACGCCGGGGCAACCTTCCGTGGGAACGGCTGGAGCATTTGAGTGCGAATTCGCTCGAGCATTTTCGCGGAGCGAGCTGCCAAATTGATGAGGTCGTCTGGCGTCACCTCGATGGGTGGCGTCGAAAGGTTAATATCCATGCGTTCTTTTCGGTGGCTCTGGTTCTACTAAAAATGTGGATTTTCCCTTAAAAGGTAGAACCGACGATAACCGAAGACTAAGAGGTATACGGAGTAAATGCAAGTAAACTTTGCCGACCTGGAGTAGCCGCAAAGGCACGTGGTTGTTGAGCTTCGAGGAAAAAGGTAAGAAAAGACTTGAGGCAAATCGGGGGTTTTGTGGCGCTTTAGGTCTGTAGATTTAAGCGCTGGCGTGGAGTTTCTTGCTGTTAGCGCGTCGGCAAAACGCCGCTTTTACCGCTCGCGAACGGACCGTGACGCCGGGCCTTCACGTAAAGAAGCGTGGTGGAAAGGTTGGCGTGGCCGAGGCGAAGCTGGATCTCGCGGCAATCCGCACCGCTTTCGAGTGCGTGATGCGAGTGGGTGTGACGGACCCAATGGGTGCTCGCATTGGAGCGAGAGCGGCCGTCGATCAGATTTTCCGGGGTTGAAAGCAGTGCCGCCCCCGAAAAGAGCCGGCGAAATACCTGCCCCATACCGTCGGGCGTCAATGAATTGCCGGTGCGAAAATGCGTGAGGAGTGGGGTGTCGGCGGGACAAACGCCAGGATCCCGGGGCAAACCGCGGGCGCGCAGGCTTTCCTCAACCAGCTCCATGACGGCTTGCGGAACTGGAATAGTCCGCGTCGCGCGGCCTTTTCCGAGGATAACCAACTGCCAGCCATGAGCCGATGCGCCTCCAAGCCCGGATTGGATAAGCCAGCCGGTTGTTGCACGCGCTAATTCCGCACGCCGTAGCCCGGTCGAATAGGCCAGGTTCAGCGCCAGATAGTCGCGCAATTCCCTTTGAGAATACTGGATGCGACACGCCGCCTGGACCACGTTTTGCCATTGCCCATGGTTGAGCGAGTGCCCTGAAACATTGATGCGCGGGCCGATTGCCACAGTCGGGGCATTCGAAAATGGGTTATGCGCCCAATAGTTCTGCTCGACTAGCCACTGGCCCATTGCGTGAAGAATCGCCCGCGCGGTTTCTCTGCTGCGATTGGAGAGAGCGCCGACAAACGGGCGCCAATCCGGGTGATTTCGCTCGATTTTCGCGCGTCCAACCCAGCGGGCCGCGGGCTGGGGATCGGCAAGAAACGTCCCGATGTACCCCGCGTAATCCGCGCTATCCAGCGACGACAGCGCCTTTTTCCTTTCATTGATGGCCCATAAAAGCAGCCGTTCGGCTTCCCGCCGATAGGCCCGGGCGGTATGCGGACTGTGTTGCCGCGTGGCAAGCCACGCATCGATTGCCTGCAAATCCGTGTTCATCGAGCATGACAAAGCAGGGTTTCGGAGCCGGTTGGTACCGGTTGATCCGTCTATTTCCGTGGGTACATCGAGTGATTCGATAGGGACGATGCCGCTCTGGCGCGGCCGCCCGAGCGCGGAATCGTTGCTAGACAGGCGCCGGCGCGGGGTGAGCGCGCGTTTTGACAGCATATGAAGCAGTGAATCAGCGTGCAGGGTAAGCCATTCAACTATGCGGCGCGCCGCCTTCGGGCCGACACGCGCCACGTTCGCGTACCAGCGGTGGCCGCGCTGTTCGATGAAACCCAGAAGGTCGCCGAGCGTATGGATGCCGGTGTTTTGAAGACGGCTGGCAGTCGAGGGTTCGAGCCAGCTTGCAACCGGGTGATCCGGCCGCGGCGCCTGGACCAGACTGGCTTCCATACGCGCGAGGGCGTCGACTTGCCGCCGGCGCAGGCGCGCATTTCGGGTTGTACATCTGTCAACGCCGGGGGCGTTTTCCTGGGGAAACTCCGCCCTATAAAGTTCCAGAAGTTCGGCTTCGCTATGGAAACCGTTTGGATCGACTGATTCGCGATACGCCTCCAGCGTAGGCATCTCGCTGGCTGCCAGCCGCTGTGCTTCAGGAATGCTCCCCGGTTTCAGGCGTAAGAGATGCGTGGCTTCAACATCATGCGTGCGGCGTGCAGCGCCCGAGAGGGTGTCGCGCAACAGCTCGATCAGACGCCGGGTAGCGCGGACGTCGGTGGTGGCGTCGCCGTAGGTCGCGTGTAATTGCTCGACCGAAACGCCATCCAGGTATCCGCGATATAACGCGAAATGTTCACGAGTGAGCCGCTTGATAGACGCGCGGTTCCCGAGGTTGCGAACGGATGACGTTGGTGAAGCAGCCGGCATGAGTTATTTATGCTTTGGTTTCAATAGCTTGGAGGAAGGCTACCAGCGTGTAGGCAGTTTGACAACAAAAAACGCTACATCTGATAAGTATATAAGTATACGTACACGCCGAACACATACCGGTGCCAAGCTTGTGTCGTCGAGCAGGTTGGCGCGCGAAGATCCAGTCAGCGATGCAAACAGCGAGGAGATGAAAATCGAAGCGCCGACGTTCGCACGCTAGATTAAACAGCATCGAGCGATGATGCTGACTGATGAGGGGTGTTCGGTTTGACGGGCGAGGGCAATGCTCCTTGACCCTGTACCGAAAAACATTTGCGTTGACACGGCCTGGAATGCCGATCTAACCAGGCGTACCGGTTCCCGTCACGAACCGGCACGCCCCATCACTTAAGAACAAAGAACACCCGCGTTTTACGCCGCGAGCGCTTCGGCAACCACGGTAGCCAATGGCGTCGTCGGCCGGCCGAGGAGTTGGCTCAACTGATGACCGTTGTCGAAGAGTGCGCCTTTCGATGCAGCCGTATCGGAGTCCGATATAGCCTAGCCACGACTTCCGGTAACCCGACGCTGATCAGCGCGGCCTTATAATCCGCCTCGGAGAGATTTTTGTACTCGACCTTCTTGCCCGACTGCCGCGTCACTTCGGCAGCGAGGTCGGTGACGGTGTAAGCGGTATCGTCCCTTGCAATTACCCATATTTTTCGGCGAGTTCGAAACCGAGCAGGATATCTGTAAGCCTTACCAATCCTCGCCAGACAACGATATTGCCCGGAGGAGGATCATTGGCTCGGGCCAGATAGCCACCCAGTTGGGCAAGTTTGACGGTATAACGTGTAAGGGGTTCGGCGGGTGAAGGGGTGAATGAAGTCTTCGCGGTATCTTTAACCAACTGATCAAGCAGCTGTATTTCATTTGGGGTCGTCGCGATTTCTGCGGGGGGGGGGGGGGGGGCGCGGGTGCTGTGTCGTT
>LGTG01000143.1 GCA_001190015.1 Candidatus Burkholderia crenata | reverse complement strand
ATTTCCAGAACGCTTGCTTCGTCTCAAACTGATTGACACCTGGCCTGCCTGGCGATGGCATCATCGGCCTCCCGGTTTGTTGCGAGCCCCAGCCCCGTGGCCGCCCCATTTAACACCTCCAAATTTTGAGATGTCGCAACGACCGGTTGGATTCGCCCTTCGCGGTTGTTATCTCGAAGCTGTTTTTCCCTTCGGACAACGACTCCGTGTCCATCCTGCTGACACTCGGCACGTTCGGTGTATCGTTTTTCATGCGGCCGCTCGGGGCTATCGTGTTTGGCGCGTATGCAGACAAGGGAGGGCGCAAGGCTGCGCTCACGCTGTCCATCCTGTTGATGATGATGGGTACGTTCATCATTGCCGTGTTGCCTGCCCACGTACTCGTCAATCGGAGTTGCCGCGCCATTGATCCTGGTGCTCGCGCGCTTGATGCAGGGCTTTTCGGCTGGCGGCTAGTTCGGCAGCGCAACGGCGTTTCTGGCTGAACATGTTCCCGGCCGGCGCGGTTTCTTCGTGAGCTGGCAGGTCGCGAGCCAAGGGTTGACCACGCTCCTGGCGGCTATCTTTGGCGTGGTGCTGACGGCAACCTTTCGCCCGAACAGATGAGCTCGTGGTGCTGACGTGTGCCGTTCTTCTTCGGCTTGCTGATTGGGCCGGTGGCTTACTACATCGGCACGCGCCTCGACGAAACGCCGGAATTTCTCGCCGCCGTTCCCACCACCTCTCTGCGCGACACCTTCGCGTCGAACAAGGAACGCTTGGATCGCCATTGGAACGGTGGTGTTGGGCACGGTGGCGACTTACCTCGTGGCTCTTCATACCCAGGTATGCAATCCGGCAGTTGGGGCTCGCGCCGTCGGTGGCGTTCTCCGCTATCCTGCTCACGGGGGCGATCCAGATGGTCCTCTCGCCATTTGTAGTAGGTCTCATCTCGCCGATACCCACGGCCAAACCCGGATCATGGTGATCTCGGCGGTGCTGTTGCTCGTGTTGATCTATCCGCTGTTCACATGGCTGGTTGGCCATCGCACGTTTGGTATCATGCTGGTCGTTCAAGCAATGCTCGGCGTGTTGATGACCGGGTATTTCGCAGCGTTGTCGGGGAGATGTTTCCGGTTACCACGCGCACAACCGGGATGTCGCTGGCTTACAACATAGCGGTGACGGTGTTCGGCGGATTTGGGCCGTTCATCATCACGTGGCTGATTACATCGACAGGATCGAAGGCCGCGCCCAGCTTCTATTTGATCTTTGCCGCGGCAGTGAGCCTGGTCGCTCTGATGGCAGCACGTAAACGGCTGGGATTCAAGTAGCGTTTCTGAGCAACGGGCTTGTTCGCCCGCCGCAGCCCCGTGGTTTTACGAGTGCTGCTTCTGTTGCGCTAGCATATAAGCGCGAAGAAGTTTGTTGATCCGCGTCTGGTAACTTTGGCCTTGTCCCTTGAGCCAGGCCAGGACGTCAGCGTCGAGGCGCATGGTCACGGCTTGCTTGGGCGAAGAGTGTAGTTCAGCGCGTTGGAAGAAATCGTCTCCCAGTTCGGGCATCTCGCTCGTGTCGATACTGGAATCTGGCATGGCTTCCAGGCGTTTCCAATCTGTCTTCGTGGTCTTGCTCATGATGTGTGCTCCTCACCCTGTTGCTGACAAGCGGCAGTAAAGCGGTTCAATGTACGAGCGCATGTCCGTAGCACTTGATTTCGGCGCGGGTTGCTTTGCGTGCCGAAATGATCCGGATGGTGTCTCCGCGGCGCTCGACGTACACGACTACGGCTACGATCAACTGCATTCATCCGACTGCAATCCAGCGATCCTCTCCGAAGTCTTCCCGGCCGTCGGCCGCGGTTAGGACCGTATGCTTGAAAATTTCGACTGCGTCTGTAAAGTCGATGCCGTGTTTGCGGATGTTGCTTCGGTTCTTTACTTCATCCCATTCGAATTGCATGCGACTGCCTGTATTGACGATTGTACATACAATGTACGAGATTGAGGCTGTTTTCCAGCGCGCTGTGCGAGCACATCGAGACCGACCACGAAATGTTGCAATTGCCGCCTCAAAAGCAAAAAGGCCAATTCGCGAGAATTGGCTTTTGCTACTTTCAGATCTTGAACCTCACACCTTGAGCCCGCTGTCAGACCTCTGCGCCTGCGTTGGGATCGGTGGGATCGTATTTCGGTTTCTTTTCCTTCACCAGGTCTTCGCGCTTCACGCCCAGCCACATGGCGAGCGCGGCCGCGACGAACACCGACGAATAGATACCGAACAAGATACCGACCGTCAGCGCCAGTGCGAAGTAATGTAGCGTTGCCCCGCCGAACAGGAACATGGACAGCACCATCATTTCCGTACAGCCGTGGGTAATGATTGTTCGCGACATCGTGCTGGTGATGGCGTGGTTGATGACCTCGATCACCGTCATCTTGCGTTGCTTGCGGAAGGTTTCACGAATCCGGTCGAAGATCACGATCGACTCATTCACCGAATACCCGAGCACCGCGAGAATGGCCGCCAGCACGGAGAGCGAAAACTCCCACTGGAAGAACGCAAAGAAGCCAAGAATGATCACGACGTCGTGCAAGTTGGCGATCACGCCGGCCACCGCATATTTCCACTCGAAGCGGAACGACAGGTAGATCACGATACCGATCACTACGCACGCCAGCGCGAGCAAGCCGTTGGTCACAAGTTCTTTACCGACCTGCGGGCCGACGAACTCCACGCGCTGCAACTGCACCTGCGCGTCTTGATTTTTCAACGCCGTCATCACCTGGTCGCTCTGCTGCGCCGAGGTCAAACTTTGCTTCAACGGCAGGCGAATCAGTACATCACGTGACGTGCCGAAGTTCTGCACCTGGGCATCGTGATAACCGAGCGTGCTCAACGTGCCGCGTACCGGTTCAAGCGGCACGGCTTGCGGATATTGCACTTCCACCACCGTCCCGCCGGTGAACTCCACGGAGAGATGCAGCCCACGATGCACGAGGAAAAACACAGCCGCGAGGAACGTGATGAGCGAGATTGCGTTGAAGATCAACGCGCGCTGCATCAGCGGTAAGTCGCGGTGAATACGAAAGAATTCCATGATTTATTCTCCGGGACTCAGTTGGACGAGCCGGGTTTTTTCGGTTCAATACCCGGACCCGAGCGACGACGCACAACCGGCTGGACGATTTGATCGACGGCGGAGTCGTCGCCACGCTCGTTCGCCAGGTACGCGGCGGTGGCCGCAGCAGTGTCGCTGCCGGCTGGACGCCAGACTTGACCGATAGCAAGCGATTGCAGTTTCTTTTTGTCGCCGTACCAGAGGTTCACGAGGCCGCGCGAGAAGAACACAGAGGAAAACATGGACGTCAGGATGCCAATACAGTGCACGACCGCAAAGCCACGCACCGGACCCGAGCCGAATGCCAGCAGCGCCAGACCTGCGATAAGCGTGGTCACGTTCGAGTCGACAATCGTGGCCCATGCATGCGCGAAGCCGTTCTGGATAGCAAGCTGCGGCGGCGCGCCGTTACGCAGTTCTTCGCGGATCCGTTCGTTGATCAGCACGTTGGCGTCAATGGCCATACCGAGCGCCAGTGCAATAGCCGCAATACCCGGCAGCGTCAGCGTGGCCTGCAGCATTGACAGGATTGCGATCAGCAACAGCAGGTTCACCGACAGCGACAACATGGAGATCAGGCCGAAAAGCATGTAGTACGCGATCGTGAAGATGGCGATCGCGGCGAAACCGTACTGCACGGAATCGAAACCCTTCTTGATGTTGTCGGCACCGAGGCTCGGGCCGATCGTGCGTTCTTCGATGATGTCCATGGGCGCCGCGAGCGAACCTGCGCGCAGCAACAGCGCCAGGTCAGCAGCGGCTTGCGGTGAGGGCGGGCCGGTGATCTGGAAGCGGTCGCCGAGTTCGGACTGGATGGTCGCGACCGTCAGCACTTCGCCCTTGTCCTTTTCTAACAAGATCATGGCCATAGGCTTGCCGATGTTGTCGCGCGACACGCTCCTCACTGCGCGGCCACCGGCTGCGTCCAGGCGGATGTTCACCGACGGACGCTGATGTTCGTCGAAGCCCGCCGATGCGTGGATGATCCGGTCACCCGTGAAGATCACCTGCTTTCTCACAAGCGTCGGGCCGTTATTACCCTGCGTGAAGAGTTTGTCGCCAGGAGGAACCGGGTCGTTCGGGCCGGGGTGCGTGTTGACCGGGTCGGCGAGACGCGCTTCGAGCGTTGCCGTGCGGCCGATGATGTCCTTCGCCTTTGCGGTGTCCTGCACACCCGGCAATTCGACCACGATGCGGTCGGAGCCTTGCTGCTGGATCACAGGTTCCGCCACGCCAAGTTCGTTCACGCGGTTATGCAGCGTAACGATGTTTTGTTTCAGCGCGCTGTCTTCCGCCAGCTTTTGAGCCGCTGGCGTGAACGTGCCGACGACTTGGTAACCGTCGCCACCCTGACGCGTTGCCCATTGTAATTCGCTCAGGCTGCTCGTCAGCATGGCGCGCGCGGCATCGGCTGCTGCCTGGTCGGCGAAGTTGACCACGACTGACTGATTCACGCGATTCATACCACCATCGCGGATGTTCTTATCGCGTAAAAGCGCACGGGCATCGGCGGCGTTCGAGTCGAGTTTCTTGTTCAGCGCACCCGCCATGTCCACTTGCAATAGGAAGTGCACGCCGCCACGCAAGTCGAGGCCGAGGTACATGGGCAGCGCGGTCAACCAGTTCGGCGAAGCCGATTGCAGATTCAACGCGACCACGTATTGCGGATCGCTCGGGTCGCTGTTGAGCGACTTCTGCAACAGGTCCTTCACGCGCAATTGCGTGTCGGTGTCTTTCAGGCGCACGCGAATGTTGGCGTTCAGCGACGAATTGTCGAACGTTACTTCATCCGGCGTCACCTTGTCGGCGGCCAGCGCGTTTTCTATGTTGGCAAGCGTAGTTGAATCCAACTTGACTGTTGCCTTGCCGCTCGATACCTGTACCGCCGGCGCTTCGCCGAAAAAATTGGGCAGTGTATAGACGAGGCCGATGACTAGCGCCACCAGCATCACGGCATATTTCCAAAGTGGGTAGCGATTCATAGGGATGGCCGAACAGGAGAGTTGGCGAGGAGGGGTAAGCGATGCGTCCGGCGATGAGCGGGCAACTGGCCGCGGAGGCCGCGCTACCGAGACCGGGCCATGCTGGCCGTGCCGGACGCGAGAAAGTTGGCTTTAGAGCGACTTGATCGTGCCTTTCGGGAGGATAGTCGTGACAGCAGCCTTCTGGATGGTGATTTCTGTGCCTTCCGAAATTTCAACACCAACGTACGCGTCCGTCACCTTCGTGACCTTGCCAACAATCCCGCCGTTCGTTACCACTTCATCGCCTTTCGCCATGGCAGACAGCATGTTGCATTGTTCCTTCTGACGCTTCATCTGCGGACGAATCATGATGAAGTACAGCACTGCAAACATCAAAATGAGTGGCAAAAAACTCATGATGCTCGACTGGGCGCCATCTGCGCCGCCGCCGAAGGCTTTTGAAATAAAATTCACGCCGGTCTCTCCATTATAACGATCAGAAAATTAGCCCACAACTCTATCACCGGGCTACGCAAGCCAAGCGCGGAATGCGCTTTGTGATCAAATTGTTAAAGCGTTACGTAAAGTAATTGTAATGTTTCTTGAGCTGATGGCCGATTCAAGGGCCGCATGTTAGCCATCCGGTCAGTCAATTCCGCGTGCGCGATCCTCTTTAAACTGCTTCACGAATGCGTCAAACGCGTGATTTTCGATCGAATCGCGGATCTCTTGCATGAGTTGCAAGTAGTAGTGCAGGTTGTGAATCGTGTTGAGCTGCGAGCCCAGAATTTCGCCCACGCGATGCAAGTGATGCAGATAACCTCGCGTGAAGTTGCGGCAGGTATAGCAGCCGCAGGTTTCATCGAGTGGCTTCAGCGAGTTCTTGTGGGCAGCGTTGCGGATCTTGACGTCGCCGAAACGGGTGAACAGCCAGCCATTGCGAGCGTTGCGGGTCGGCATCACGCAGTCGAACATGTCGACGCCCGAGGCTACGTCCGCCACCAGGTCTTCCGGCGTGCCGACGCCCATCAGGTAATGCGGTTTGTCGGCGGGAAGTTTCGGGCCGATGTGCTCCAGCACCCGCATCATGTCTTCCTTCGGTTCGCCGACGGACAGGCCGCCAATCGCGAAGCCGTGGAAGCCGATGTCCGCGAGACCCGCCAGTGATTCATCGCGCAAATCTTCGAACATGCCGCCCTGGACGATGCCGAACAGCGCGTTCGGATTTCCACCTTTGGCGAATTCATCGACGGAACGCTTGGCCCAGCGCATCGACATGCGCATGGAGTCGGCTGCGTCCTGATGCGGCGTGGGCACGCCGTTGGTCGCGTACGGCGTGCACTCGTCGAACTGCATCACGATGTCCGAATTCAGCACCTTCTGGATCTGCATCGAGATTTCCGGCGATAAAAACAGCTTGTCGCCATTGATGGGCGACGCGAACGTGACGCCATCTTTGGTGATCTTGCGTAGATCGCCGAGTGAAAAGACTTGAAAACCACCGGAGTCGGTGAGGATCGGGCGCTGCCAGTTCATGAATCGATGCAACCCGCCATGCGCGGCAATGGTTTCGAGCCCCGGGCGCAGCCACAGGTGGAACGTGTTGCCGAGAATGATCTGCGCGTTCATTTCCTCGAGCTCGCGCGGTGCGACGGCCTTGACCGTTCCGTATGTGCCCACGGGCATGAAGATCGGCGTTTCGACTACACCGTGGTTCAAGGTGACGCGGCCGCGCCGCGCTTGGCTGTCGGTCGTGATCAGCTCGAACTTGAGTCCGTTCGCGGGTTGGACCGGTGCTTCGATCGTATCGGCGAGGTTGCTTGCTTCGGTCATGCAAAGGCTCCTGTGCCACCGGAAGCAGCTTTGCATGGGGCCGGAGTAAGGCACTGAAGTGCCAACTCCGGACCGGCAAGTCCGGCGCAAATGGGTAAAGTGTTCGGGAGCGCCACGGTCATAAGTGGCGCGTTCAATCGTTCGGACTACGTTGCCGAGGCCGCCGCTTGCCGCGTGAGCAGCATGGCGTCGCCGTAGCTGAAAAACCGATACCGCTCTTGAACCGCATGCGCGTATGCTGTGCGGATCGCGTCCATGCCGGCGAACGCCGAGACCAGCACCATCAGCGTGGATTTCGGCAAGTGGAAGTTGGTCACGAGCCGGTCGACCACCCGGAATTGATACCCTGGCGTGATGAAAATGTCCGTCTCGGCGCTGGTTTTCGCGAGCGGCCGGCCAGCAACGGCCGCGTCGCGGGCGGCGGCTTCGAGTGCGCGCAGCGAAGTCGTGCCGACTGCGATCACCCGGTTTCCCCGCGCTTTCGTCGCCGTGATTTTGTCCGCCAGTTCTTTCGGCAGCCGATACCATTCGCTATGCATCTTGTGTTCCGCGAGGTTCTCCACGCGCACCGGCTGGAACGTGCCCGCGCCCACATGCAGCGTCAGCGTCGCGCGCTCCACGCCACGGGCATCGAGAGCGGCAAAGAGCGCCGGGTCGAAATGCAGGCCGGCCGTGGGCGCTGCAACCGCGCCCGGGTTGGCTGCGTAGACTGTCTGGTAGCGGGTTTCATCGAAGGAATCGGGATCGTGTTCTACTATATAGGGCGGCAACGGCAGGCGGCCATATTGTTCGATCAGCGTCAGGCAATCGGCGGGGAAATGTAGCGTGTAGAACGTTTCCACGCGCTCGCCGACCGTGACCTCGAAGGCATCGGCGAGAACCAGTTTCGTACTCGGCAAGGGACTTTTGCTTGCCCGGATCTGTGCGAGCGCGGTGGTCGCGCCGGTCAGGCGCTCGACCAGCACCTCGATACGGCCACCGCTGGCCTTTTGGCCGAGGAACCGCGTCTTCAGGACTTTGGTATCGTTGAAGACAAGCAGGTCACCGGGTTCGAGCAGGTTGGGCAATTCGGTGAAATGGCGATCGGTGAAAGCCGCCGTCGCGGCGCGGTTATCCACGTCGAGCAAACGGCTCGCGCTGCGCTCGGTGAGCGCCGTTTGCGCGATCAGCTCGGGCGGCAGATTAAAATCGAAGTCTGAAAGCGTGAACATGAGGAAAGGGCGAATTCAACCGGTCGTTGCAACATCTCGAAA
>LGTG01000142.1 GCA_001190015.1 Candidatus Burkholderia crenata | reverse complement strand
ATTTCCAGAACGCTTGCTTCGTCTCAAACTGATTGACACCTAGCCTGCCCGGCGATGGCATCATCGGCCTCCCGGTTCGTTGTAAACCCCAGCCCCGCGGTCGCCCCATTTCATTTAACACCTCCAAATTTCGAGATGTTGCAACGACCGGTTGAATTCGCCCTTCGCGTAGATTTCGTCGACGAGACTGCGGAACGCGGGATCCAGCCGGTTACGCGGATGCGCGAACGGCACCTTAATCTCTGCGATCACCCGCCCCGGATTCGACGACAGCACTAGGATCCGGTCGCACATAAACACCGCTTCCTCGATGTTGTGCGTGAGGATCAGCATCGACTTGATCGGCATCTTGCCCTGCGTCCAGAGATTGAGCAGGTCGGTACGCAAGTTCTCGGCGGTCAGTACGTCGAGCGCGGAGAAAGGTTCGTCCATCAGCAGGAGCGTGGGATCCACGACCAACGCGCGTGCAAACCCCACACGCTGGTGCATGCCGCCCGACAACTCCCGCGGATACGGGTTCTCGAAGCCGTCGAGACCGATCAGGTCGATTGCCGCCAGCGCGCGCTCACGCCGCTTCTGCGCGACGCCCAGCGCCTCAGCCCCGCCTCCACGTTCTGAAGCACGGTCAGCCACGGGAACAGCGCAAACGCCTGGAACACCATGGCGACGCCCTTGGCCGGGCCGTCGAGAGGTTTGCCGAGGTAAGTCACGTCGCCGCCGGTCGGCTCGATCAACCCCGCGATGATCCGCAGCAACGTTGACTTGCCCGATCCGGAGCGGCCGAGCAATCTCGCCTTCAGGAAGAGTCAGATTCACGCCGTCGAGCACCAGCTGGTCGGGCTGGGTCTTGTCGAAGCCGTGACACACGTTCTTGATATTCAGGATTTCATTCCCGGTACGCACCGGTGCCTGGAGTATCAGTATCTCGACGGGTACAACTTTATGATTCGGCATAGTATTCTCTCTCACTTCAAATTCAGTCGAGCCGGAGCTTGTTTTCGGCATAGGCATACAGCGGACGCCACAGCGTGCGGTTGAACAGTGTCACTAACAGGGACATCACCGCAATGCCCAGGATGATCTTCGGAAAGTCACCGGCGGCGGTGGTTTGCGCGATATACGCGCCAAGCCCGTGCGCGACAACCTTGGTGTCGCCCCACTGGACGAACTCCGCCACAATGCTGGCGTTCCACGCGCCGCCCGATGCTGTGATTGCGCCCGTGACGTAATACGGGAAGATGCCCGGCAGCATGACCTTGCGCCACCATTGCCAGCCATGAATGCGGAAGTTTGCGGCCACCTCGCGGTAGTCGTTCGGATACGCGCTTGCCCCCGCGATCACATTGAACAGGATGTACCATTGCGTGCCAAGCACGATCAGCGGAGACAGCCAGATGTCGGGGTTCAGGTGAAAGCGCACGATCACGATCACGAACACCGGGAACAAGAGGTTTGCCGGGAACGCGGCAAGAAATTGTGCGAGCGGCTGGATCTTCTCCGCCAGCGCCGGCCGCAGTCCGATCAACACCCCGATAGGCACCCAGACCAGGGTAGAGAGCAGGATCAGCAGGGCCACGCGAAGCAGCGTGATCAGGCCACGCACGAACACGTGGCCGACTTCGTCGAGCGTGACACCGGTACGCACATACGTGACTACGCGATAGATCACATACGCTGTCAGCAGGATCACCAGCGTGCTCCAGACAATGTCGCCGATGCGCGATAGCTTCTGCCTGCGCGGCATGCTGAAACGTACACCGCCGAAAGATGGCAGGCGCAGCGGTATGCGTGCGGCATTCGCAAAGATCCTGCCCATGGGTACCAGCACGCGATGAATCAACCGAGTGCGGCGGATCAGGTCCAGCAGCCAGGACTCGGGCGCATTGCCCGAGCTGGTGGTTTCCATGCGGAACTTGTCGGCCCAAGCGACCAGCGGGCGGAACAGCAGTTGGTCATAGGCAAAAATCACCACAGTCATCGCGAGGATCACCCAGCCGACCGCGTGAAGATTCTTGTCGAAAATGGCCTGCGCGAGATACGCCCCGATTCCCGGCAGCGTGATCGTATTGTTACCGACCGTGATCGCCTCGGAGGCGACCACGAAGAACCAGCCGCCTGACATCGACATCATCATGTTCCAGATGAGGCCGGGCATCGAAAACGGCACGTCCAGCTTCCAGAACCGCTGCCACGGAGTCAGGTGAAAGCCGCGCGAGACTTCGTCGAGATCGCGCGGCACCGTGCGCAGCGACTGATAGATGCTGAACGTCATGTTCCACGCCTGGCTCGTGAAGATCGCGAAGATTGCCGCGAGTTCCGCACCCAGTACGCGCCCCGGAAACAGAGCGAGGAAGAACGTGACCGTGAACGAGATATAGCCCAGCACCGGCACCGACTGGAGGATGTCCAGGATCGGCACCAGCACCTTTTCTGCGCGACGGCTCTTCGCCGCCAGCGTGCCGTATACCAGCGTGAAGACGAGCGACGCAACCATGGCCGCGAGCATGCGAAGCGTAGTACGCATCGCGTACTCGGGCAGATTGGCCGGGTCAAGCGAGATGACATGCGTTTTTAACGTGGCCATTGGCGCCATCGTCTGGTGAAAACCGATCGCGGCCATGGCAATCAGGCAGATGATCAGCGGGAAAGCGACGAAGTCCCAGCCGTTGGGGAGCAACCGCCATGCAGAAGCATTCGCGATGCGGTTTGGGTTAAAACTGAAGTTCATCGGATGCCTCACCGGTCACAGATTGCAAAAACATGCGAAGTCTCGCCTGATCGATTACACGACAGCGTGTTCAGAAGTCACGCTTGAAAACTGAACGAATCATGACCGGATACCGGCCATGAAAGGGAACCGGGAATCCACGCCTCTTAAGAACGGCCACGGAACTTAAGACAGGCGTGTCTGGAGACGGCGCCAGAAGGTGGCCAGTTTGTTTGATAAGGCGGGATGGCCCTCGACGTGGGCATGCAGCGGGGGCACGGCGTGGTAATAGACGCGGGCTTCTTGCAGGACAGGCGGGTTCGACAGCAGCAGACCGAAGTTCATGATGTTTCTCCGAGCGTTTGGCTCAACGCGGTTCGTGGCAAGCCAGCAGACCTGGAGCTCGACCGCGTGATACGCGCAGCGGAGAACATCTACTTGCTTGCCTTGGGCATTAGTAAGGTGCAACGGTGTATGGGACAACTATCAGGGTCCGGCATGGACGCTCCTTGTTGGCGTTGATACAGATACGGTTGAACCACCACACGTCCGCTTCGGCCAGCAGCCTGCGCCGGCGCGGACGGACACTGTCGCCCAAGCTTATGCTCGCGACTCAATACCATCAGGACGCACATGACGACTGCGTCCAAAGGGTGTTTTAAAGGTGCACGGAGAGAGTTACTACGGCGCGCACCGTCTACCTGCTGGCAAGACGGCGGCTGAAAGAAAAAGCGCGGACGTCCTGCCGGTCAGGCAGCGAAATTGTTCGAAGGTCGACTACTACAGGTGTCCAAGGCATCAGCCCGATTTGTGGAGACTGCGAAGTTTAGGTATTCAAGGAATCAGAAGTCAACCTCATTTGCAACGTCCAGCCAATATAAATCAAAAATCGCGCATTCAGGTGATCGGAGAGTTCCATATAACAACAGCACTCTTTCATATGCCCCGTTACAACCGACCCTGGAAAGAATAATGAAAGATCTAAGAACGCCGGGTGATGTTGTTGGCGGTGGCGGCGAGAAATAGAGGGGTCTGCTCGAATGGCATCTTTATACTATTTTTACTTGCCGCCTCGCTCGTTCGGCAAATAGAATTCGCGTGCCTCAACACGCCGAGCCGTCGTTGCCAGGGGACGCTGGAGCAGCGGAATTCGTTTCCCTGCTTACGCGTCCTACTCTCGGAATCGTAAGTCAGTTGTTGAAGAATGGCTGGTTTGTCATCGGCTTAAATTGAGGATGCCGAAGTTATGTTGATCGTGATTAAAATTCGATTGACACTCTGATTGGCGCCCGCCTAGAATGTGCCCGTCATCACAAAAGGGGCTAATGCCTTGGACAGTAGCAGTTGTCGAGTTTTTCTGCCTGACCGCCAGGACACCCGCGCTTTTCTCCCAGCCGCCGTCTTGCCAGCAGGCAGACGGTGCGCGCCGTAGCAACTTTCTCCGTGTACCTTAAAATAGTGCCGTATAGACGCAGCGTGGCTGCAGCTTCTGCACGTCAGGCGCGTTCATATGGAACCGCGTCGCGAGCCTCCACTCGCGACTGTGTTCGCTCGCCCCTAATGCCGACAAGTCGGCATTAGGGGCGAGCGGATCAACACATGCGTAAAAAACGCCGATAAAGAACCGCTATGTCCGAAAGCGACAGTTATCCCCCACCCCGGTATTCCTGACTTTAACTGAAGGAAAGTTGGCAGATCTGCGCCGCTGTACGTCAAGTGTGCGGCTCGCATGCCTGCTGGCTTTCGGCAAACTGTGTGTGCCCATGAACCTGAGGCATATCGACCTTTTCGCATTCCTACTTTCTTAATCGATACACATCCGGGACTTACGCTCGCCGCGACGTCGCGTGACGAAGAAACCGATGTCCTCGGGACGGCGGTGTGAACTGAGAAATGAGAAGAAAAGTCAGCCGTGAATCGCCTTGATCTCAACGTGCATTTCATGCCGGTTTAATGTCATTGGATTGACATGAGAGCGGGAAACCAAATGTAAGTGATGGAGGAACATTCCAGGCTACGTCCTTTAAACCAATTGAATTCGTAAATCTTTTCATTAATTTAGTCATACAAATTTATTAACTAATTCGAAAAGCGGCTTTCACAAAAAATCCATATGCACAACGCTACGGGTGATGGGGGCGAATTCCTTGCAATTACCCATATTTTTCTACGATTCTCTGTTAATAAAGAATCCTTTCTGTTAACGTCGTTGCAAGATTAGTTGATGAGGGACGGCGATGACGAACAGAGGCGGTCGAAAGCGTGCATCGGAAGAAGCCTGTGATGCTAATGCGTGGCTGAACGAGGAAGCGGGACAAAGCCGGTTTCGCGATGAGCGTCTTGGCAAAAGATTCCGCCTGGTTCTCGAACGCCTGTGGTCGTGTATCGGGCAGAGC
>LGTG01000141.1 GCA_001190015.1 Candidatus Burkholderia crenata | reverse complement strand
CGCCGCAGCGTCCCTTTCCATTCCCTCGGCAATAAATTTCCAGAACGCTTGCTTCGTCTCAAACTGATTGACACCTGGCCTGCCCGGCGATGGCATCATTGGCCTCCCGGTTTGTTGCGAGCTCCAGCTCCGCTGGTCGCCCCATTTAACACCTCCAAATTTCGAGATGTTGCAACGACCTGTTGAATTCGCCGTTCAATGCAAACGGCGACCGGGCCTACCGAAAGAACACGTGCTGCGTAATCTTCGCGAGCGGATAGTGCACGCTGGGCTGAATTCGAGCCGGCAGATCAAGCGGCTTGAGCAGCATTTTCACGCACATATCAGCTGATAAATTGCGCCGGACCAGCGCGTTCACCCGCGCCGCCAGTTCCCGATTGTGCGCAGTGTCATTTGCGCGTTCCGGGTAACGGATGGCAAATACATGGCGCAACGCTATCTCCGAATCCTCGTTCTTGATTTCCATTACACGACGCAGCAACGCACCGAGTACGGCGAAGCGGCCATTGCCTTCGATCTTGTTGTACTTCTTGAAAAAGCGGAAGAAGTGCTTGTAATGGCGGACTTCGTCTGTGCGGATGTTGTCCGTGAGTTGCTTGAGCACCGGCTCGTTCGAGCACTCGTTAATGGCCCGATACAGCGTGGCCGTACCGGTTTCAACGACACAACGCGCGACCATTTCTAGCGCCCGCGTTTTTTCGAAGTCCTCGACTGAACACGTCAGCGAATACTCGGCGAAGAAGTTCTTAAACGCCGTATCCCAATCGAACTCGGGCCACACATGATGGCTATACGTTTTTAACGCGCGGCCGTGCTGCATCTCTTCCGGTTCCCACTCGTTGTTGAGCCAGTCGGAAACCTCGGGGTCGTCGTTGAAATAGGTACTCAGGTTGCTCGTATAAAGATCGGTCCCGCTCTCAATGAACGAAGCCGCGCAAAGCAACAGGAGAAGGTGTTCATTAGATGCCGCTTTACGCCGGTCGATCCGGGACAGGTCGATATCTTCGATCCGCCATGGCATCACATGGGTACTATCAGTATGCATAAAAATCGCACTCCCAAAGCTGTACTGAACGCGCCGTCAGTCAAACCGGCCGAAAATCAGGCGACGCCGTGGACATAAAGCCGCGGCGTCCTCATGTGGTTAAAGACTTAAAGCCTGCATCTTAGCCGGGTTGCAACGAAGCTGCAGGCCCGAAGAGAGACCGTTAGATCCACATGTTAGTTCCGGATACCGCACAAATTAGCATAAATCGTACCGCGCTCGAACGCGTTGCGATAACGCACGCCAGGCTTGATTCCCGCCCCCTTACAGACATATTTCGGCAAGCCGCTGGAAGACGATTCAACTATGCGACTTTCGCCAACCCGTTTCCTTGTAGAGCCTGCATACCGGTCAATGGCTTGCCAGCCGCTCGCCCGCGTTCAGACTCGATGCAATCAATTTTGCCATCCTGACGAGTTGCCGCGCAGGACGCGCAGTATGCAATCCGGACAGTTGGTGCGGACATCGGGACATGCGGATATGTACACGTGTCGATCATGCAAGATCACGCTGGATCACGCAGCAGCGGCTTTGGCCCGACCCGGTCGCGGAGGCCGGGCGGCGTAATGCGTCGTAACGAACTCGTCGCTCTCTATGTGCCGCCCGAGCCGTAAACTGCCCCAGCAAGGCGCGTCGCGACGCGCTTGCGTCCGCGAGTGAGCGGCAATTGCGGGTGATCGAGCATTGCCGGTCCGCCGAGCCTTTCCCTTACAATACGAGCCACCTCACGACAATAAAGCACACTCTTCGACGCCATGACACGAGATCCCCGCATCACCTTGAACGCACGACAGCAAGAGCTGCTCGACTGGGTGCAACGCGACGGCTTCGTGACGGTAGAGGACATGGCCACGCATTTCGACATCACGCCGCAAACCATTCGCCGCGACGTCAACTGGCTCTCCGGATATGAACCTGCTGCGCCGCTATCACGGCGGCGCGAGCCTTCCGACCAGCTCGGAGAACGTCTCGTACACCGCGCGCCAGCGCATGATGTTCCACGACGAAAAATGCCGCATAGGCGCGCTGGTCGCTCAGCACATTCCCGACCAGGCGTCGCTCTTCATGCAACCTGGGCACCACGACCGAGGAAGTCGCCCGGGCGCTGAACCGGCATCGCGGCTTGCACGTGATCACGAACAACCTGAACGTGGCGAGCATGATGAGCGGTTATCCCGAATGCGAGGTGCTGATCACCGGTGGTATTGTCCGGCCCTGGAACAAGGGCATTGTGGGCGAGCTGGCTATCGACTTCATTCGCCAGTTCAAGGTCGACTTCGCGATCATTGGTGCGTCGAGCATTGAGACCGACGGGACACTGCGCGATTTCGATACCCGCGAAGTACGCGTGGCCGAGGCGATCATCAAACACGCCCGGCGCTTGCCTACAATCAAATTTTGGCAATGCGGCGCCGCGTTTCGGCGCCGCCAACCGCGCTTAGCATCATGCGTCTGCCGGACACGAAGTTCCAGACTCGCATAACTTTCCTGAGTACAAAGGCCGGTCGCCGACCAGTCAAAGTGCCATTCGATCGTCATGGAGAACACGATGCTTAGTCCGCGTGAATTTGCCACGCTGCTCCTGCTGCAAGAAGCGCCCAACCAGATGGAAATGGTGCGCGTCGAACTCGACGCCCTGCTTGAGCGCCCGCTTGTGCAGTTGGAAAATCTCACGTCCGGGCGCCAGTTGTGGAGCCTCACGGCTTCCGGCGACTCCACGATCAAAGCCATCAACCGGTATTCGTAACTTTCGCCAACCCGCGGCTCTTCGGTCAAAGCCAGCGCGCAACGTCTGGTCGACGGTTGCGCGCCAGTTAAGCGCCTGAGCCCGTTGATCCGCGAAAAACGAAGCCCCCGGGCTTTGCGCCTCCGCCGTACGGCTGGCAATGAACGCCGCATCTGACTCGCTATACTCGCCTGAAACGCTCAGAACTCTTCCTTTGGCAGTTTGCCGCGCTTTTGCGCCACGTAAGCATCGAGAAACGCCGAATACACGCCCTGCGCGTCCGTGCCGTAAGTCAACGTCGGTCCCACCGCACATGGACTGGAGCGCAGCCAGCGAAGGCGTTCCGCCGGACCCCGACACATCCGGCGCGGTTATGCATCAGCGCGCCAAGCGCACCAGCTACCAACATCTTTCGCATTGCGTCCACTCCTTGGTCTCCAGTAGTTACAGTATTGGTCGGCGATCCGCTCCGCGCCACTCGGCCGAACGGCCTATGAGCCGAAAAACGACCGCGACCTGCACTTTTCCGGCAAAACGGCGCGATAACCGAGCGTTAGCTGTTCAGACGACTTTATATTTTCGTTTTTGTTTGTCAAATTTCTAATTTGAATATTCTTATGTTCCGACGGAGTTTTCTGTTAGTGGCCATGGAGCGGACAAGCGATGCAAGGCAATCTTTATGATGTGCTGGTGGTGGGCGGCGGGGTCAACGGCGCGGGTATAGCGCGAGACGTGGCGGGCCGTGGCCTCAGCTTCATCCTGTGCGAGAAGGACGACCTGGCTTCGCACACGTCGTCGCGTACGAAACTCATTCACGGCGGGCTTCGTTATCTCGAATACGGTGAATACCGGCTCGTGCGCAAGGCGCTGCAGGAGCGTGAAGTCTTGCTGCGCGCGGCGCCGCACATCATGTGGCCGCTGAGTTTCGTGATACCGCACATGCCGAACCTGCGCCCCGCTTGGATGATCCGCGCCGGCCTGTTTCTCTACGATCATCTCGAGCGCCGCGAATTGCTGCCCGGCTCCCGGGGGATTGACATGCGTCGGCACCCGGCCGGTGCACCGCTGATCGATTCAATCAAGCGCGGTTTTGTTTATTCGGACGGCTGGGTGGACGACGCACGGCTCGTCGCACTCAACGCAGTCGATGCGCAGGAATACAGCGCGGTAATCAAGACGCGCACGCACCTGGTGCTTAGGTTCAAGCAGTCGTTGCAACACCATCATTTAGGTTGCGAATATTAACTCTTCAAACGCCTCGGCTGGTGTCTTCCAATCGAGGGCTTTGCGTGGTCTGCAATTAAGCGCGTTCGCAACTGCGTCGAGTTCTCGCTCGGAGTATCGACTAATGTCGGTGCCTTTAGGGAAATACTGTCGGAGCAGCCCGTTAGTGTTTTCGTCAGTCCCGCGCTGCCACGGACTTCGTGGATCACAGAAATAAATCGACAAACCTGTGTCGATCTTTAGCTGCGCGTGTTGCGCCATTTCG
>LGTG01000140.1 GCA_001190015.1 Candidatus Burkholderia crenata | reverse complement strand
CCCCCCCCCCCCCCCCCACCCCCCCCCCCCCCCCCCCCCCCCCCCCCCCTGTTGTTTACAGCAGCCCTCCATGCCGGGGCACTTTTCACCAGCCTGCTAGGCGCGTCCGCCGTGCCGGCGACGAGCGCCAACTAAGCGGAAACGGCGAGCTTCGGCCCGCCAGTTTTACCTGCTTCGGTTTCGTCGGGGCCTGACTCGTTCGGGCGGCTGCGCGCCAAGCGGCCGCTGTTTCCATCGTATCGCTTCTATGCTTCTGACTTCATAGCCTCAACTCACGCGAGACACGCCATGAAAATCGCCATTGCCGGCGCATCGGGCCGCATGGGCCGCATGCTCATAGAAACCGTTCTCAAGGACGCCAACACCAAGCTGACCGGTGCGCTCGACAGAACCGGAGCGTCACAACTCGGCCAGGACGCAGGCGCTTTCCTCGGACAAGAGACGGGCGTTTTGCTGACGGACAATATCGAACAGGTTTTCGCCAACGCGGATCTGCTGATCGACTTCACGCGTCCCGAAGGCACGCTCGTGCATCTGGAAGCGGCGTTGCGGCATAACGTGAAGATGGTCATCGGCACGACCGGTTTCGACGATAACCAAAAAGCCCAATTGCGCGCCACCGGTGAAAAAATCGGCATTGTGTTTGCGCCGAACATGAGCGTGGGCGTGAACGTAACGCTCAAGCTGCTCGAGTTTGCGGCGCGGCATTTTGCCGTTGGCTACGACATCGAGATTATCGAGGTGCACCACCGGCACAAGGTCGACGCGCCCTCGGGCACCGCGCTTGCGATGGGTGAAACCATTGCCGATGCGCTCGGCCGTGAGCTGAAGGATTGTGCGGTGTACGGCCGCGAAGGCGTGACCGGCGAACGTGATCCCTCCACCATTGGTTTCGCCGCCATTCGCGGCGGTGACATTGTCGGCGACCACACTGTGCTGTTCGCCGGCATTGGCGAGCGGATCGAGATTACGCACAAGTCGGCCAACCGGCTCTCTTACGCGCAGGGCTCGTTGCATGCGGCGCATTTTCTTGCCGGCCGCGAGCGCGGGTTCTTCGACATGCAAGACGTGCTCGGTTTGCGCTGAGCCTGAACCTGAGCCACCCAAACCCGGGGTTTTTGTCCGATGGCTACAACCGGCATCTTCCATTATTTGCAGAGCAGCGACGGCATTACGCATGGCGTCGCTGGCGTGCTTTTGGCCATGTCGGTGGCGAGCTGGTGTTTTCTCATCGTGAAGGCGTGGGTCCTGGTGCGCGCGAAGCGTCAGGGACCGCGCGCCGTGCAGCGTTTCTGGCAGGCGCCGACGCTGGCCGAAGGCATCGCGGAATTGCGCAAAACGGATCGGGAGCGGGTGTATTTGCCGCTCGCGGTGGCTGCGTTGCTGGCGTCGGAGGCAGAAATGCCCGGTGCGCTGATCGCACATGTGGAGCCGGACGAGCGCGTATTGCGCGCATTGCGGCATGCGTTGCTGGCGTCGCAAAGGCGGCTTGAATTCGGACAGGTTCTGCTGGCGTCGGTGGGAAGTACCGCGCCGTTTGTCGGTTTGCTCGGCACCGTGTGGGGCATTTATCACGCGCTCGGCAGCATTGCCGCGAGCGGGCAGGCCATGATCGAAAACGTGGTGGGACCGGTGGGCGAGGCGCTGATCATGACGGTGTTCGGCCTGGTCGTGGCCATCCCGGCCGTGCTTGCCTACAACGTGCTGGGTCGGCTTGTACGGCAGATATCGGAAGAGCTGGACGGTTTCGCGCACGATCTGCACGCTTACACGAGCGGCGTGGCGCCGTGCGAAGAGCGCGCCGGTTTAAGAGACCGCGTGGTTTAATCAAGGCACCAGCCGACCCTTAAATTTCCCGCACCCGGACGAGCACATCATGGCATTCGGCGGACTGAACAAGAAATCGAACGGCGCGCCCATGGCTGAGATCAACATGACGCCGTTGATCGACGTCATGCTCGTGTTGCTGGTGATTTTCATCATCACGGCGCCGTTGTTCACGCATGCGATCCGGCTCGATTTGCCGAAGGTCGCGTCCCAAGTGGCGCGCGAGACGCCGGACACCATCACGCTTTCCATCGATGATGCAGGCAAGATTTACTGGAACGACAAGCCGATTACGCTTGATCAGATGCGTACCCAGTTCGCGGCTGAAGGCAAACGCGCAACGCCGCCGGAGATTCACCTGAGGGCATCGAGCGCGGCGCGTTATGACGTGATCGCGCAAGTAATGGGCGCGGCGCAGGGCGCGGGGCTGGACAAGATCGGTTTCGTGACCGATCAGGTCAAGCCGGTGCATCAGTAGTAGCCTGTTCGGGTAACGCTCCCCAGCCGAAACTGCGAGCGCACTGCTTCGCCGGGATAAAAAGCCCCCGGACCCGCCCAAACCACTCGCCTTCGACAAGGCGCACCGTTCAAGCAAGTCCAATGCGGCGGCATGCGCAGTGCCAGAACCTTCTGCCTCAACGGTATAATCGTGCTTTGGCCGCGCGGGCGCGCCTACCGGGGAATTACCGGGGTGGATTACCGCAAGGCAGCGGCCCGAGGGCTGCACTACCGGTAAAACCTTGTAAGTAAGACCCTGTAAGCCCTGGGCAAAACCCGCAAACCGACGCCAGCCGAGCACTACCGCAAGCTTCTCGCCGCAAGGCAGCACTGCCGTAACGCCGAAAGGCAAAACCGCCAAAACCACACCATGCAAGATAAATACTTACCCGCCGACCTCGAATCCGCAGCGCAAAGCGACTGGCGCGAGAAAGACGTCTACCGGTCGACCGAAACCAGCGACAAGCCCAAGTTCTACTGCGTGTCCATGTTGCCGTATCCGTCGGGCAAGCTCCACATGGGGCACGTGCGCAACTACACCATCAACGACGTGATGTACCGGTTCCTGCGCATGAACGGCCACAACGTGCTGATGCCTATGGGCTGGGACGCGTTCGGCATGCCGGCGGAAAACGCGGCAATGGCGAACAATGTGCCGCCGGCGAAGTGGACGTACGACAATATTGACTACATGAAGAAGCAGATGCAGTCGATAGGCCTCGCTATCGACTGGTCACGGGAAATTGCGTCGTGCAAGCCCGAGTATTACAAATGGAACCAGTGGCTGTTCCTGAAGATGCTGGAAAAGGGCATTGCGTATAAAAAGACCGGGACGGTGAACTGGGACCTGGTCGACCAGACGGTGCTTGCAAACGAGCAGGTGATCGACGGGCGCGGCTGGCGCTCGGGCGCAGTGGTGGAAAAGCGCGAAATCCCGATGTACTACATGCGCATCACGGAATATGTGGGCCAGTTGCTCGGCGACCTGGAAGGCCTCGGCTGGCCCGAGCGTGTGAAGGTGATGCAGCAGAACTGGATCGGCAAGAGCTTCGGCGTGAATTTCGGCTTCCCGTACGAGATCGACGGTGAAAGCAAATTGCTGCGCGTGTTCACCACGCGCGCGGACACCATCATGGGCGTGACATTCGCTGCAGTTGCTGCGGAACATCCGCTGGCAACGCGCCTTGCTCGCGATAACCCCGGTCTGCAAGCGTTCATTGAAGAATGCAAACGCGGTGGCGTGGCTGAAGCCGACGTCGCGACGATAGAAAAGAAGGGCATGCCCACGGGCTTTTTCATCACGCATCCGCTGACGCACGAAAAGGTCGAAGTGTGGATCGGCAACTACGTGCTGATGAGCTATGGCGAAGGCGCCGTGATGGGCGTGCCGGCACACGACGAACGTGATTTCGCGTTCGCGAAGAAATATGCGCTGCCGATCAAGCAAGTGGTTACGGTCGAAGGCAAGACTTACAGCACGGACGCCTGGGAAGAATGGTACGCGGAAAAGGGCGCGGGCACGCTGGTCAACAGCGGCAAGTATGACGGCCTCGGCTTCGAGGTAGCGGTCAACGCCATTGCTGCCGACCTGAAAGCGCAGAACCTGGGCGACAAGCAAATCACTTGGCGCCTGCGCGACTGGGGCATTTCGCGCCAGCGCTACTGGGGCACGCCGATCCCGATCATCCACTGCGCCACGTGCGGCGACGTGCCGGTGCCTGAAGCGGATCTGCCGGTCGTGTTGCCAGAAGACCTGGTGCCGGACGGCACGGGTAACCCGCTCGCCAAGTCCGAAGCCTTCATCAATTGCACGTGCCCGAAGTGCGGCGCGCCGGCGAAGCGTGAAACCGACACCATGGACACGTTCGTCGATTCAGCCTGGTATTTCTCGCGTTATGCCGCGCCGGATGCCAAGACGATGGTCGACAAACGCACCGACTACTGGATGCCGATGGATCAGTACATCGGCGGAATCGAGCACGCGATTCTTCACCTGCTGTACTCACGTTTCTGGACCAAGGTCATGTGCGACCTGGGTCTCGTCACGTTCGATGAACCGGCGAAGAACTTGCTCACGCAGGGCATGGTGCTCAATGAAACGTATTATCGCGAGGACGCAGCGGGCAAGAAAACCTGGATCAACCCCGCCGACGTAACCGTGTCTTACGATGACAAAGGCCGCCCGGTCGGCGCGGTGCTCAACGCGGATGGCGAGCCGGTGGTGATCGGCGGCGTGGAGAAGATGTCGAAGTCGAAGAACAATGGTGTCGATCCGCAATCGTTGATCGATGCTTACGGTGCGGACACTGCTCGCCTCTTCGTGATGTTCGCGGCTCCTCCCGAGCAGTCGCTCGAATGGTCGGGCACGGGCGTGGAAGGCGCTAGCCGCTTCCTGCGCCGTGTGTGGCAACTCGCGCATGGTCGCGCAGACGCGCTGAAAACACACGCCAAGCTAGACCCGTCGAAGCTGAACGACACGGACCGCACGCTGCGCCGGGAGATCTACACCATCCTGAAGCAAGCCGCTTTCGACTACGGTCGCTTGCAGTACAATACGGTTGTCTCCGCGGCCATGAAGATGCTGAACGCGGTGGATAGAGCGAAAGATGCAACGCCCGCCGTACTTAATGAAACCTTCGGCGTATTGCTGCGTGTCCTGTATCCGGTCGTGCCGCACATCACGTTCCAGTTGTGGCAGGAACTCGGCTACGCCGATCTGTACGGCAGTTTGCTCGATGCAGCCTGGCCGAAAGTGGACGAATCTGCGCTCGAACAGGCTGAAATTGAACTCGTGCTGCAGGTAAACGGCAAGGTGCGGGGTTCGCTCACCATGGCGAAGGATGCGTCGCGCGAGGACATCGAAAAGGCGGCGGTCGCGCATGATATGTTCGAGAAATTTTCGGAAGGGCGCATGCCGAAGAAGGTCGTCGTGGTGCCGGGCCGGTTGGTGAACGTGGTCGTATGAGCCGGAGATCGTGCGCCATGAAAATCCTGGAGGATGTTGTGAGCAGGAAAGCTGTCAGCTTGAGTTCGACCAACACGAAGACGAAGCGCGCGGTCAGCCGGCGCTCGATCCTCACCTTGGCGTGCAGCGCGGTGCTGCTGTCGGCATGCGGGTTCCAGTTGCGTGGCCAGCAGGACTACGCGTTCAAGCGGCTCGCGATTGTCGGCGGCACGCCCGAAATGCTTGGGCGGCTCCAGCGGGTGGTGGAAGGCGGCAGCGACACCGTCATCGTCAAGCCGGCCGAAAAACCCGACGCTGTCCTTACGCTGAGCGGCGGTAGCGGCATGAAGACCCTGAGCCTAAATGCACAAGGCGTCGTGCAGGAGTATGAACTCGACTACAACTTGACTTACTCGATGGTCGGTGCCGACGGCACCTTGTTGATTCCGCCGAGTGTGATTTCGCTGAATCGGGCGCTGACGTATAGCGACCAGTACACGCTCGCGAAGGGTATTGAAGCGCAGACGCTGTATCGCGACATGCAGTTCGACGCTGTGGACCAGTTGACGCGCCGGCTTGCGGTGGTGCGTTCGCTGCATCCAACGCCTAGCGAAGCGTTGCCGGGCATCGCCCCGCGCGCGCCGTTGCCTGTGCCGCCGCTGTAGCGCCGGGGTTTCGCAAAAGACCATGAAACTTCGACTCGACGCGCTTGATGCGCATCTCGCGAAAGGGCCGAAAGACTTGTACGTCGTCTATGGCGACGAGCATCTGCTTGCGCAGGAAGCGTGCGACAAGATTCGCGCGAGCGCCCGGGCGCAGGGTTTCACGGATCGCTCGGTATTTGTCGTCGACCGTTATTTCGACCGAAGTTCGTTGTTGGGCGCGAGCCAATCGATGTCGCTCTTCGGCGATCGCCAACTGGTCGAGTTGCGCATTCCCACCGGCAAGCCCGGCAAGGAGGGCGGCGAAGCGCTGAAAACGTTAGCCGCCGCCGATAACCCCGACGTCCTCGTGCTCATCACCTTGCCACGTCTCGACGCCGCCACGCAGAAGTCCGCGTGGTTCACCGCGCTGAGCGGGCCGGGCGTAATGATGAAGATCGATCCGATCGAACGCGCGCAGTTGCCCATGTGGATCGGCCAGCGACTGGCTTTGCAAAACCAGCGCGTAGCGCCGGGCGAGGACGGACGGCGGGCACTGGTGTTTATCGCGGAACGGGTGGAGGGCAACCTGCTTGCCGCGCATCAGGAAATCCTCAAGCTGGGTTTGCTTTATCCCGCGGGCATGCTCACCTTCGAACAGATCCACGAAGCCGTGCTGAACGTCGCGCGTTATGACGTATTCAAGTTGAACGAAGCCATGCTGACCGGCGATGTAGGCCGTCTGACACGCATGCTTGACGGCCTGAAAGGCGAGGGTGGAGCCGGGACGCTCGTGATCTGGGCGCTGGTGGAAGAAGTGCGCACACTGCTGCGGATGAAACGTGGTGTGGCCGCCGGCAAGCCGCTCGCCACGCTGCTGCGCGAGAACCGGGTTTGGGGCCCGCGCGAACGGCTGATCGGGCCCGCGCTTTCCCGGGTGACCGAGGCGGCGCTGGAAAAGGCGTTGTCGCTGGCGGCGAAGCTGGACCGGCAGGTCAAGGGCCTGTCAGGCGGCACTGGCCCGCGAGACATAGCGAACCCGGGCGATCCGCCGCCTGACCCGTGGGACGGCATGTTCGAACTCGCGATGACCGTCGCGTCATCAGGCAGTCCGGCTGCAGCACAACGCGCCCGCAGCGAAGCCGGCGTCACCGGGTAAGCGCCCAACCTGACAACGGCTTAAAATTGCTCTCTTCGGCTCCAAAAGCCGAAAACCGCGCTCATCCCAAGCGTCGAACGAAACCAAGAGAATGACGATGACCGACATTGACGAATATATGGACCATATGACCGAACTCGGCCGCCGGGCGCGCCGGGCTTCACGCGCGATGGCGCGGGCATCGACGGCGGCGAAAAACGCCGCGCTCGAAGCGGTCGCGCAAGCAATCGAACGCGAGCGCGTTGCACTGAAGGACGCGAACGCGCGAGATCTCGCCCGTGCCCGTGACAAAAGCTATTGACGCTGCGTTCATCGACCGCCTGACGCTGTCCGATAAAGCTTTGAACACAATGGTCGAAGGCTTGCGGCAAGTTGCTGCTGCCGGACCCCATTGGTGAAATCAGCGGTCTGAAGTTTCGTCCGAGCGGTATCCAAGTGGGCCAGATGCGTGTGCCGCTGGGCGTGATCGGGATCATCTACGAATCGCGGCCGAACGTGACTATCGACGCCGCCGCGCTTTGTCTCAAATCTGGCAATGCGGCTATTTTGCGCGGCGGTTCCGAGGCGCTGGAATGCAACGCGGCGCTGGCGAAATTGATTGGTGAAGGACTGGAGGTGGCCGGTTTGCCGCAAGGAAGCTGTGCAAGTGGTCGCAATGGCGGATCGCGTGCCTGATGGAAGAAGCGCGCGTGCCCATGATCAAGCACCTGGACGGCATCTGCCGCGTGTAAGTGGACGACCGGGTGGACCTGGCAAAAGCGCTCAACGTCTGCGACAACGCCAAAACGCATCGCTACGGAACCTGCAACATGATGGAAACGCTGGTCGCAAAGGGTATCGCGGCAAAAGCCTTGCCGTTACTGGCCAAGGCGTTCAAGGCGAAAGACGTGGAGTTGCGGGTGGACGCGGCCACGTGCGCCGTGCGGCAGGAAGCCGGCTTCGACGGCCCGCTGGTCGACGCAACGCCTGCTGACTGGAGCACCGAGTACCTCGCGCCCATCCTGTCGATCAAGCTGGTGAACGGCCTGGACGAAGCCATCGATCACATCAACTCCTACAGCTCGAATCACACGGATGCGATCGTCACGGAAGACCACGATCGGGCGATGCGTTTCCTGCGCGAAGTCGATTCTGCGAGCGTGATGGTGAATGCATCGACCCGATTCGCCGATGGCTTCGAATTCGGCCTCGGCGCGGAAATCGGCATTTCGAACGACAAGCTGCACGCGCGTGGACCGGTTGGACTGGACGGGCTGACATCGTGAAATACGTCGTGCTCGGTCACGGCGAATCGCGCCAATAATTGACTACAATAAACGAGACCGCCATTCCAATGCTCTGGATCAAATCGCTGCACATAGTATTAGTCGCTTCGTGGTTCGCCGGCCTGTTCTATCTGCCGCGCATCTTCGTCAATCTCGCGATGGAAACCGAACCGGCGGCTACCGCCCGTTTGCTGGTCATGGCGCGCAAGCTGTTCCGCTTCATGACGTTCATTGCCGTGCCGGCGCTTGCGTGCGGCTTGTGGCTGCTGGTCGTGGGCATTGGCCAGGGCCAGGGGTGGATGCACGCAAAGCTCGGCATTGTGGTGCTGATCATCATCTATCACGCGTACTGCGGCGTTCTGCTGCGCCGGTTCCAGCGTGGCGAGAACACGCGGTCAGACAAGTGGTATCGCATGTTCAACGAGTTGCCGATGCTTGGGCTGCTTGGCGCCACGCTTTTGGTAGTTATCAAGCCGTTCTAGGCATGTTGCGGTAAACGAAACACCAATGCCGGCCGCTAAGGGCTGGCATTTTTTTATTGTGCGCCGCGCATACGCAACAGCTTGGGGGTGTAAGTCCCCTGTCCAACCTGATGGTGGTGAAGGACTAGCGAAACGCAAGGGCGTCGTCGCGAGGCGGGGTCTGAAGGAAGCGTGTAGCAAAGCCGCGACCTGACGAACAGAAATCGGATGTGAGGTCTACCCAGGCGGACGAGCGAGCAATAGGTCGCGAAGTCCATAACCATCAAGGGCTGGGGTGGTAAATCCGGCAGGTGTGCGGTGAAGGCGGTTGAGCTTACTTCGGGAAGCCTGCCGGGTGTCCTGGACTCAGGACTGAGC
>LGTG01000139.1 GCA_001190015.1 Candidatus Burkholderia crenata | reverse complement strand
GCGGTCGCCCCATTTAACATCTCCAAATTTCGAGATGTTGCAACGACCGGTTGAATTCGTCCCCTGTCTACCGCAGCTTTACCCGGATCAGCAAGTATGGGGATGCGAAATCACACCCCGAACATGGTCATGGTTATGGTCACGGCCAGCCGCGTCACGACCATCAGCAGTACCTGAACGATCACGAACATCAGGATGGGCGACAAGTCGATACCGCCCATGCGCGGCAACACGCGCCGCAGCGGTTCCAGGAATGGCGCCGTGAGCTGATACAGCAACGGCATAGCCAGGGATTGCGGATTCAGCCACGACAGCAACGCCATCAGGATCGTCATCCAGATGATGAGATTCAGCGCCCACTTGATGACGGTGATCACCGCTACCACCAGCAGCGTGGGCAGCATGACCGCGAGTCCGGGGGGATCGACGCCCGCGAGCAGAACCAGCAGGATCACGAACACCAGCGCCGCGAGGAACGCTGCGACAATGCTCGCCCAGTCGACGGTCTTCGCCGCCGGCAGGATCTTGCGCAGCGGCAGGACGAGCCAATTCGTGGCTTGCATCACCGCGTTGGACACGGGGTTGTACGGGGGCATGCGGACGACCTGCATCCAGGCGTGCAGCAGCAGCGCGGCGCCGAACAGCGTGAAGATTGTGTTGAGTAGAAAACGGGCGATCTCGCCGAACATCTCAAATCCTTTTCAAGGCAAAAGCGCAGCGCTCATGGCTGCGCGGAGTGACACGAGGGCAAGTAAAGCCGCAACGGAAAACCGCCCGGCTTCGTCAGCTTCGTCAATTCGTTACTGCCGGTCAGCTACTGGCGCGAACGTCACTGCTCTGTACGACCGGCGGAACACCGTCAGGGTAGAGTTAACTATGTCCGCGGAGAAGGCTTTTGCGTGTGGCGAGACCGTGGCCGTGAAGGCATCGACGGAATCGAACAACAGGTGGCCCGCCGCAATGTACGCGGGCGAAGATACGTGGGCGAAGAACCCGGCGCGCCGCCCGCGAGAGGCCTGCGTCCGCCGACCAGCCCTTCAATGCGCTGCCGAGCAAGCCGGCCACCCAGGGCATATGGCTCGTGCAGTAATAGTCGATGTCGAAGGGCGCATTCTCGCGATACGGATAAAAAAAGCTCACCTTGATCATTGTTCGTTCTCGTAGCTGGAATGGGTTGGCGTCGAGGGTGGCGGCCGAAGCCGCAACTTAGCTGGGTTCAACGCACGGGTCCAGGTCCTGAACCAGGCTCCAAACCGTGGTTCGGAGCGCTTGTTGCTCACTTGCTGCCCGCTTGTTGTCCGGCTTCCTGCCAGCGTTCGGCGCGCTGGCCAAACCCCTCGGCGGCTTTTGCCGAACATCACGATAGCATGGCTTGATGGCGCTTTGTGCCGCTTGGCGTACGCGGGCACACAGGTGCCCTCACACGGCCGGCCGCGCGAGTCGGATCGGAGCAATCAATTGTCGCCCGGCGCGGTCCCGTTCAGCACGAGTTCGATGGCATGCGACATCGCGTCGAGCGCTTGCGCGGGCGGCGGCGATGCGCGCCGCGACAGCAGCGCAGATAGCAGCGCATAAAGCGTGGCGTGATCGCCGCCGAGGTTTTGCAGCAGCGCCAATTGCTTCACGACAATTCCCGCATCGCCGCGCGATACCGGGCCGGCAAGCGCGCCCGGCAAACCCTTTTCACGCACTGTTTCGATGGTGCCGGCGAGCATCGGCAGGACCGCGCGCAAAGCGTCGTCTTCGTCGAAACCCAGTTCCTTCCACAGCGTCACGGTCTCCGACAGCGAGCACAGCGCGAAGCTGGCCGCGTAGTGCGCGGCGGCGTGGTACAGCAGTCGGCCGCCTGGCGGGATGGATATCGGATGGCAGCCGAGCGCCCGGACCAGCGCCGTCAGTGTGTCGTGCAAGGGTCCGCCGCTGGCTTCGATCGTGACGGAGCAGCCCGCAATGCGCGTCTGGTCACTTGCCAGGCCGCCAAACAGGAACAATGGATGGAATCCGCCGCTGTCCGCGCCCTGCGCCTGAGCCGGGACGAGGACATCGCCGGGCGTGGCACCGCTGTGCACGACCGCCTGTGCGCTAGCGCGAGCCTGATCCAGTTGCAAAGCGTTCGCCGTCGCACCAATGGCGTCGTCGGGAACGGTTAAAAATACGATATCGGCATGTTGCGCAACAGCGCTGGCGTCGTCGGCGATCAGGCAGCCCGGCAATTCGCCCGCAAATCTGTGCGCCGATGCTGCCGATCGGCTCGCTATTGCGGTTACCGGATAGCCCGCGCGGGACCAGATGGCCGCCAGACAACGCGCGAGACGCCCCGCGCCGACGAAGCCCAAACGAGGCGTCGTTGAAAAAGGCATGGTTGTTGCCCCACAGAATATGTTGCGCTGCGCGGATTCGCGTTTGCGGCGCAAGATTGAAGTATCTCGCAACGGCGTGGGCGCCATAAAAACGGCGCGTGGCGCCGCCGCCAACGGTTTTGCGAGGCTCGAGCAAACTTGCGTTTCGGGCCTGAACAGTCAGGGTTGGTCATTGGACCGATGTATGCCAGTGCTTGTTTTGCAACGTTTGGGGGGCGCCATGAGTATTTTTGCGTATCGGAAACACCTGCGTTTTCTCAGCCGGACGCATCAGCGCCAGTGGTGGGATCAGCGCAAACGGCTCACGCCGCGCGTCAGGATCAGCGGAGCTTATGTGCCACCCAGCGTCACCCGCGAGTTCGCTTATGTGAAGGTCGGCTGAACGCTGTTTGACTGAAAAAGCAGCACCGTTTGACGATGCCCCGCTCGACGCTTCCCGGTCGGCGGGGTCTTCCATTGTGCGCCGAGCATGCGCAACAGCTTGGGGGTGTAAGTCCCCTGTCCAACCTGATGGTGGTGAAGGACTAGCGAAACGCAAGGGCGTCGTCGCGAGGCGGGGTCTGAAGGAAGCGTGTAGCAAAGCCTCGACCTGACGAACAGAAATCGGATGTAAGGCCTACCCAGGCGGACGAGCGAGCAATGGATCGCGAAGT
>LGTG01000138.1 GCA_001190015.1 Candidatus Burkholderia crenata | reverse complement strand
CTAAATGATGGTGTTGCAATGACTGCTTGAACCTAAGTCTTCCGCGGCACGCCGTTCTACATGCAACTGCTGCTCTGCTACACTGGCCTCTACAGTCTGCAAGTGGTTCGCGACCACGTGCTGCTCAACGAGTTTTTCCGCGATGGCATGCACTGCACGCTATTCGCGTTCACGCTGAATACCTGCGCGTACACCACCGAAATCTTCGCCGGAGCGATCTGGGCGACGCCTTATGGCGAGATCTAAGCGGCACGCGCGTACGGGATGTCCTCGTTTACGCTCTACCGGCGCGTGATCCTGCCTTCGGCACAGCGCCGGGCGCTCCCCTATTTCCGCAATGAAGTGATGATCCTGATGCTGCATGCGACCACCGTCGCGTTCACCGCCACCGTGCCGGACATCCTCAAGATTGCCCGAGACGTGAATTCCGCGACTTATCAATCATTCCAGGCGTTCGGCATTGCCGCCCTGCTTTATCTGTGCATCTCGTTCGCGCTCGTGTGGCTGTTTCGCCGTGCTGAGTAACGCTGGCTCACTTGCGGCCGCAGTATAAATAAGCCTCAAGGATCGGCACATCATGAACACAGCGGCATCCAAGCTTTTCGTCGATGACCTGCATAAGCCAGTAGGGCGACAACGAAGTCCTGAAGGGCGTCTCACTAAGGGCGAAAGCCGGTGATGTAATCAGCGTCATCGGTTCGTCCGGGTCGGGCAAGAGCACGCGATGCTTCGCTGCATCAACTTCCTGGAGCAGCCGAACCAAGGCCGGATTTTTGTCGATGGCGAGGAAATCCGCACGCTCAAGGACAAGTACGGCGCGCTGAAAGCGGCTGAACCCAGGCAATTGCAGCGCATGCGCACGCGTCTCTCCATGGTGTTCCAGCACTTCAACCGGTGGTCGCACCTGAGCGTGCTGGAAAACGTGATGGAGGCGCCGTTGAAGGTGCTGGGATTGTCCAAACAGGAAGCGCTCGACCGCGCGCGCACTTACCTGGAGAAAGTAGGCCTCGCACCGCGACTGGAACAACAGTATCCGTCGCATTTGTCGGGCGGCCAGCAGCAGCTGGTGGCTATCGCACGGGCGCTGGCAATGCACTCGGACGTCATGCTCTTCGATGAACCAACCTCGGCACTTGATCCCGAACTGGTGGGCGAGGTTCTGAAGGTAATGCAGACGCTTGCCGAGGAAGGCCGCACTATGATCGTGGTAACGCACGAAATGGCGTTCGCCCGCGACGTGTCGAATCACGTGGTGTTCCTGCATCAGGGACACATAGAAGAAGGACATCCCGACGCAGTTTTCGGCCATGCCCGCAGCGAACGGCTCAGGCAATTCCTGTCGGGCAGCCTGAAGTAAAACTACAGACCAGCCACGTTGCAAAACTGAAAGCGTCCCTCGGGGCGCTTTCAGTTTTGCAACGTGCATGCGCAACAGCTTGGGGGTGTAAGTCCCCTGTCCAACCTGATGGTGGTGAAGGACTAGCGAAACGCAAGGGCGTCGTCGCGAGGCGGGGTCTGAAGGAAGCGTGTAGCAAAGCCGCGACCTGACGAACAGAAATCGGATGTGAGGCCTACCCAGGCGGACGAGCGAGCAATGGATCGCGAAGTCCATAAC
>LGTG01000137.1 GCA_001190015.1 Candidatus Burkholderia crenata | reverse complement strand
ACCCGCATGCCGGGTGGTGTGGCAGGGGTACGGCCTTATGGTCGTACCCTATGCCGATACCGAACAAGCTTCAATGCGCTGCCGAAGCCGCGACCGCGGAATCTCCGCCGCCGGATCTCTCTGGTTTCGTGATCCAGATCAGTGCGATCAGCGCGACGAATATCCTTGCCGAGATATAGAATAGGTCGTTCACGCCCAACTGCGCGGCCTGTTGCGTGGCCATGCTATTGAACAGACCATACCCCTGCGACTGGCTGAAGCCGGCCGCACCGAACTGTTGCATGGAAGCTGTGAAGTTCGGGTTGTACAAGTTAGCCTGCTCCACGAGTTGCGCATGATGAATATTCGACCGATGGTCCCACGCAGTCGAAAAAATCGATGTGCCAATACCGCCGCACATGATCCGCACGAAGTTCGACAACCCCGAAGCCGCTGGAATCCGGCTTCCCGGTAATCCGGACAGAGTGATGGACACGAGCGGGATGAAAAATCCAGCCATGCCGATGCCTTGGATCAACGTGGGCATCATCAGCGAGAAGGTATCCACGCCTGTGGTGTAACGCGAGCGCATCCAGAACACGAGCGCGAACACGAGGAACGCGGCGGTTGCGATCTTGCGAGGGTCGATGCGTGGCAGGAACTTGCCCACCACCGGCGAGAGCACGACCGCAAACAGGCCGACCGGCGCGAGCACAAGGCCGGCATCGGTCGCAGTGTAGCCAATGTCGGTCTGCAACCACAACGGCAGCAGCACGAGATTGCCGAAGTACAGCCCATATCCGATCGCGAGCGCGATTGTCCCGCCTGTGAAGTTGCGCAACTTGAAGACTGACAGGTCGACGACCGGATGCTCCGCCGTCAGCTCCCACACTATAAAAAACGCCAGCGCGATCACGGCAATCAAGGTCAACACCACAATGGTGGTGGAGTTGAACCAGTCGAGATCCTTGCCCTTGTCAAGCATGACCTGCAGCGATCCGACCCATACCACGAGCAGCCCCAGGCCCACGGTATCAATAGGCGCCTTGCGGATCACCGAATCACGGTCGCGGAAGATTACGAACGTCGCGATAGCCGCGACGATACCCACCGGAATGTTGAAGTAAAAAATCCACGGCCAGGAGATGTTGTCCGAGATCCAGCCGCCCAGGATTGGCCCGGCGACCGGCGCGATCAGCGTGGTCATCGACCACATGGAGAGCGCCATGGGCGCTTTCGCCATGGGATAACTCGCGAGCAGCAAGGTCTGCGAGAGCGGAATCATCGGGCCGGCGACCGCACCCTGCAACACGCGTGCGGCGAGCAGGAAGGGCAGGGTCGGCGCGAGCCCGCACAACCACGAAACGAGCACGAACAAGACGATTGACGTCATGAACAGGCGCACCTGGCCGAAGCGCTGCGTGAGCCAACCGGTCAGCGGCACCGAAATTGCATTGGCGACCGCGAACGACGTGATCACCCATGTGCCCTGATCCGACGATACCCCGAGGTCGCCGGAGATCGACGGGATGGACACGTTGGCAATCGACGTGTCGAGCACGTTCATGAACACCGCGAGCGACACCGCGATCGTACCGATCACGAGTTTCGCGCCCTCTAGCGGTGGATGAACGGCGTTTGGTTGAGACATATGACGGTTCCGGAATACGGAATACTTGTGCGAGCGCTTACATCAGCTTGGCGAGATCTTGCTTCGTCGCCGGCTGCACGTTTTCCTTCGACGTCTTCTTCGTGCCGCCGGTACCCGGAACCGAACTGCCTTCGTTCGCTTCGATAATGCGAGCGATCTCGGCGTCAGCCTGATCGCCGTACTTGGCGAACACGTCGGTCTGGCACACGGTGTTCGGCGCAGCGCCGAGCTGGCCGCCGTTCTCAGATTTGATCGTCACGTCCACGTTTATCGACAAACCGATGCGCAGCGGATGTTTCTCAAGATCCTGCGGGTCGAGTCCGATCCGCACCGGCAAACGCTGCACGACCTTGATCCAGTTGCCGGTTGCGTTTTGCGCCGGCAGCAGCGAGAACGCCGAGCCCGTGCCGGCCGAGAAGCCGATCACCTTGCCGTGGAACACCACACCGGAGCCGTACACGTCAGCCGTCAATACGACCGGCTGGCTAATAAGCATATGCGTGAGCTGCACTTCCTTGAAATTGGCATCGACCCATACGCTGTTCAGCGGCACGATCGCCATCAACGGGTTACCCGGCGAAACGCGCTGACCGACCTGCACCGAACGCTTCGCGACATAACCCGTTACCGGCGCCGGCATGGTGTTGCGTGCGTAGTTGATGTACGAATCGCGGACCTTCGCGGCGGCGGCGAGCACGTTCGGATGACTCGCGATAGTCGTATTCACGGTGAGCGAACGGTTCGCCTGGAGCTCTTGTTGCGCGGCGTTGAGTGACGCCTGCGCGGCACGCACGGCGTCACGGGCATGCGAAATTTCTTCGCCCGAGATTGCGCCCGTCTGCGCAATCGTCATGCGGCGGCGCAAGTCGCCCTGCGCACGCGAGAGATCCGACTGACGCAGCGCGACTTGCGCCGCGTATTGGTTGTCATTCACGAACAACGTGCGGACCTGGCGCACCGTCTGCGCGAGATTCGCTTCCGCCTGATCGAGCGCGACCTTGGAGTCGGCGGGATCGAGTACGACCAGCGGGTCGCCCATCTTCACGGTCTGCGTGTCGTCTGCGTTCACCGAGATCACCGTGCCGACCACTTGCGGCGTGATCTGCACGATATTGCCGTTCACGTACGCGTCGTCCGTGCTTTCGTGGAAACGCGCGATCAGGAAGTAGTACAGCCCGTAAGCAATAGCCGCGATGATCACGACCAGCACGATCAGGCTCATCAACACCAGGCGTTTGGTGTTGTTAGTTTTGGGCACCGGTGCGGCTGCGGCGTTTTGTTGAGGGTCGCTCATAAATAGCTTCGTATGCTCTGTCTTGGATTGCTGTTAGTCGATTCAGTTTGCTGTCTTGGACGCAGCCGACGCGGTTTGCGACGGTGCGTTCTTCGAAGTTTGCCCGTCGATGGCCAGGTTTGTATCCGCGGCGTCGAATCCTCCGCCCAGCGCCTTGATGAGCCCGAATTGCAGGTCACGGCGCTTCATGCGCAGATTCGTCACGGTCTGCTCGTTCGCGAGCCGGTTCTGATCGGCGGTGAGCACTTGCAGTTGCTGCGACAAACCCGCCTTGTAGCGGATCACGGCTAGCTGATATGCATGCGTCGAGGCGTCGAGGGCGCGCACGGCGTCACTGGTTTGCTGATCCACCGAACGGATCGATGCGATCTGCGTAGCCACGTCGTTCAGCGCATTGATCAGCGTCTGGTTGTAATTGGCTACGTTAAGGTCAAAGTCCGCGTAACGGCCTTTCAACTGCGAGCGCAATGCACCGGCGTCGAAGATCGGCAAGTGAATGGCGGGCCCCGCCTGGAACTGGCGGTTGCCAAAGTTGAGGAAGCGACCCCAGCCGAATGCATCGAAACCCGCTGCCGCCGACAAATTGATGTCGGGGAAAAACTCTGCCTTTGCTTCCTTGATGTTCGACGTATCGGCTTCCACTTGCCAACGGGCCGCGACAATATCCGGGCGGCGCGAGACCAGGTTAGCCGGCACGTTGTCCGGCAGCGTCACCTCGATCTTCGAATTGAGCACCGGTGTGGCGATCTTCAAGCCCCGATCCGGACCTTGGCCGAGCAAAGCGCCCAACTGATACCGCGTGGTCGTGATCTGGCCGTCGAATTCGGACAGGTTCGTCTGGCTTGTCGCGATATTGCCTTCGGCGGTGCGGTTTTCCACGTTTGTGTCGAGCCCCGCTAGCACGCGGCCGTTCGTGATCCGTCCGATGTCCGTGCGGTTCGCGATTTCGCGCTGCGCCACGTCGCGTAGCGCGTAGAGCAGGGCGAGCTGGTTATAGGTCTGCGCAACGGACGCGGCCAGCGTCACGCGCGCCTGCTGCATGTCGGCCTCGGCGGCCTTCTGCTGCGAGACCACCTGATCCAGTCGTGCGCGATTCTTGCCCCATAGGTCCAGGTCCCACGACGCGCTCACGAGCGCGTTGTTTTCGCTATACCACGAGCCGCCGTACGGAGGCGGGTAGAGCGCATTACCGGAGTAAAGTTCGCGCGTCCATGAATACGAGCCGTTCACCTTCGGGTAAAGACTGGAGCGCGAGGACTCGATATAGGAAGACGCCTTCGCGATGCGCGCCTGTGCCTGCGCAATCGACGGGTTACCGGCCAGCGCTTCGTCGATCAATTGCGGCAATTGCGGATCGCCGAACTGCTTGGCCCAGTCAAGCGATGGCCATTGGCCGCCTTGCGACGGCAGGCTTTGCGTGGCTTGCAGCGCATCGCTTTGCGGCTGGGCGATCTGCTTGTCGCTTTTGATGCCGGCGTAGTTCGCGCAACCTGCAAGCGCGAACGCCGCCACGGCGGCAGCCAGGGCGCTGCGCGCAGCCTCGGACGCATAAAAGAGTTTCATCGCTCGGCTCTTTGATAGGGTGTGTAAAGATGGACGCTGCAACTAATTTCTTTCGTTTCTGTTACGATGCCAGCCGCGTAACAGGAAGGTACTGTCATTCCGCGGGCATCATTCAGTGGCGCGCGACGAGTCATCAATAGGAGGGTTTAGAAGCGGATTTTTCCTGCATGCCGAGCATTGCCGCAGACATGAGGTCGCTCGAATTCACCAGGATTCGACGCAGCATGCTTTTCAGGAAGCCTACTTCCTCTGGCGTAAATCCGCAGAGCAGCTTGTCGAGCACCTTCGTAAAAATGGCTGGAATTTGTCCGGCAAGCGCACGGCCTTCTTCGGTCAGCGCTAGTCGAACGACCCGCCGGTCTTCCTCGCTACGCAAGCGCGTAATGAGTCCGCGCTTTTCCAGCCGGTCGATCAGGCGGGTGACGGCGCTTGCGTTGACCCCGTATTCGCGGGCGAGATCCGCTGCGGCGAGGCTCCGGCCGCTCGCCAGCATGAACATGATGCTGGCTTGCGTGCTGGTGATGCCGAGATCAGCCATGGTGAGTTGCGTGACGTTGTTCCACAAAGTCGAGCGGACACGGCTAAGCAGGTAACCCACGCTTTCGCTGAGTTCGTAGTTCGCGATTTCTGGAACCGGCTGGGGGGTGTCGCTCATGGATTCTCGTGCGCTTGCAATAATTGACTATGCAAGATTATAGGGTCAGGCAGTTGACGCGGCAAGGACTTTAAGAATCCCTTTAATTCGTCAAGGGATACTGCCGGTGTTGTTATTTTGAGATTCGTTTGAGGCTCGCCGAGTCCCGAAGACAGGTGTTGACGGCGTTTTTCGTCTGTCTTGAAATAGGTAGGCGGTTCCGGGTTGGGTTATGTCCTATTGCACGATGGGGAGGAAGAGGACACGTTGGCATGTTATACTCTCTGTTACCACCGTGGGGAGCGTCCACCTTTTGAGTCAGCTTTCTGAGTTGACCCCGCGGCCTGCTGCTTGTACCCACCCACGGCGCTCAACTGTATGTAAAAGAGCTCCTCAGTCTCCTATGACTCGCGCCCTCCGCAATATCGCCATCATCGCCCACGTCGACCACGGCAAGACTACGCTCGTCGACCAATTGCTCCGCCAGACGGCCACGTTCCGAGAAAACCAGCAAGTGGTCGAGCGCGTGATGGACTCGGACGACCTCGAAAAGGAACGTGGCATCACTATACTTTCGAAGAACTGCGCGGTCGAGTACGAAGGCACGCACATCAACATCGTGGACACCCCGGGACACGCCGACTTCGGCGGTGAAGTGGAGCGTGTGCTGTCAATGGTTGACTCCGTGCTGCTGCTGGTGGACGCCGTTGAAGGCCCGATGCCGCAAACGCGCTTCGTGACGAAGAAGGCGCTGGCGCTGGGACTGAAGCCTATTGTGGTGATCAACAAGGTCGACCGGTCGGGCGCGCGGATCGACTGGGTGATCAACCAGACTTTCGACCTGTTCGACAAGCTGGGCGCTACCGAAGAACAACTCGATTTCCCTATCGTCTACGCATCGGGACTGAACGGTTATGCCGGACTGAACCCCGACGTGCGTGAAGGCGACATGCGTCCGCTGTTCGACGCCGTGCTGGAACACGTGCCGGTTCGCCCGGCTGATCTGGAAGCGCCGCTGCAGTTGCAGATCACGTCGCTGGATTACTCGTCGTACGTTGGCCGTATCGGCGTTGGCCGTATTACGCGCGGCCGCATCAAGCCGGGCATGGCTGTCGCCGTGCGTTCGGGTCCGGATGGCGCGATCATCAACCGCAAGATCAATCAGGTCCTGTCGTTCAAGGGTCTCGAGCGCGTGCAGGTCGACCAGGCTGAAGCCGGCGACATCGTGCTGATCAACGGTATTGAAGAAATCGGCATTGGCGTGACCATCTGCGCACCGGACGTTCCGGAAGCGCTGCCCATGATCACCGTGGATGAACCCACGCTGACCATGAACTTCCTGGTGAACTCGTCGCCGCTGGCCGGCCGCGAAGGCAAGTTCGTGACAAGTCGTCAGATCCGCGACCGCCTGTTCAAGGAACTGAACCACAACGTGGCGTTGCGTGTGAATGAAACGGGCGACGAAACCACGTTCGAAGTCATGGGCCGCGGCGAACTGCACCTGACCATTCTTGTGGAAAACATGCGTCGTGAAGGCTACGAACTCGCCGTGTCGCGTCCGCGCGTGGTGATGACCGAAATCGACGGCGTGAAGCACGAGCCGTACGAAAACCTGACCGTCAACATGGAAGATGCAAACCAGGGCGGCGTGATGGAAGAACTGGGCCGCCGCAAGGGCGAAATGCTCGACATGGCGTCGGACGGTCGTGGTTGTACGCGTCTTGAGTACCGTATTTCGGCGCGTGGCCTGATCGGCTTTCAGTCGGAATTCCTGACGCTCACGCGCGGCACGGGCCTGATGAGCCACACGTTTGATTCGTATCAGCCGGTGAAGGAAGGTGGTGTTGGCGAACGTCGTAACGGCGTGCTGATTTCGCAGGACGATGGCGCCGCAGTCGCATACGCATTGTGGAAGCTGCAGGATCGCGGTCGCATGTTCGTGTCGCCGGGCGACGCACTGTACGAAGGCATGATCATCGGCATTCATAGCCGTGACAACGACCTGGTCGTGAACCCGATCAAGGGCAAGCAGTTGACCAACGTGCGTTCGTCGGGAACGGACGAAGCGGTGCGCCTTGTGCCGCCGATCCAGATGTCGCTGGAATACGCAGTTGAATTTATCGACGACGACGAACTGGTCGAAGTTACGCCGCAATCCATCCGTCTGCGTAAGCGTTACCTGAAGGAACACGAGCGCCGTAGCGCCAGCCGTAAGGGCGCAGTGGACTAAATTCACGCGAGTGTGCGTGTCGGGAAAAGCCGCTTTCGAGCGGCTTCTTTATTGTGCGCCGAGCATGCGCAACAGCTTGGGGGTGTAAGTCCCCTGTCCAACCTGATGGTGGTGAAGGACTAGCGAAACGCAAGGGCGTCGTCGCGAGGCGGGGTCTGAAGGAAGCGTGTAGCAAAGCCGCGACCTGACGAACAGAAATCGGATGTGAGGCCTACCCAGGAGGACAAGCGAGCAATGGATCGCGAAGTCCATAACCATCAAGGGTTGGGGTGGTAAATCATCCGGCAGGTGGGCGGTGAAGACGGTTGAGCTTACCTCGGGAGGCCTGCCAGGTGTCCTGGACTCAGAACTGAGCGGTTCGCAAGGACCGCTGAGCGCCCGACAGGAGTCAGCAGCGGGCATATTAGGGCGGCGCAACCGCCTGGAGCGCCCACCGGCCGGAGAACTACCACCCCCACCCTTGATGGTTATGGACTTCGCGATCCATTGCTCGCTTGTCCTCCTGGGTCGGCCGCACATCCGCTTTCTCTTCGTCAGCGCGCGGCTTTGATACAC
>LGTG01000136.1 GCA_001190015.1 Candidatus Burkholderia crenata | reverse complement strand
GCCAAAACCACTCGGCGAACCCGCAATTCAGCAGCAAACTGCATGTGTAAACCTCTTGAACACTGCTTCGGTCGTCATGACGAGGTGCTTTTCAACAGCCTGCTAGGTCTACTGGTGGTCGTCCGCGCTTGTAGCTGTTCGTTCTGACAGGGCTGCGAAGGATAGACGACGTCGTGCGTTGTCGCTGCAGCGGCCTCGTTAACACCTTTACTGCAAGAGCATCCCATGTTAATTCCTCAAAATCTTTTCCATATATTGTGAGCGGGCATTAAAGACCACGGAATACGCGAAGATGCGTTTCATTTGGCGAGGCGATCCGGTCTGCTTTTGTCCCTTAAACGAAGATTTGATGCACATCGAATAGTGTTCCTCTCGATTTCTCGCGAAGCCCCACGGCGAGCATCCGATATCTGCCTCCACATTTCAATGTCCAATTATGCTGTATTCTCATCGGACAAACAGGAATCAGTATGTTGTACTGACTGCTTGCCGCAGAACTGCCGGCCTACGCTAGCCAGTTGCAGATAATCCTGGCACGCGGCGTTCGAATGCAGGTCCGCGCGGTTTCGATTGCAGGTCGTTACAGCTACCCATGTTCGCGAGCCGCGCATTCGCTTCGGCGACGCGAAACGCATCCGGGTCGAACGGCCCGCCGAGCCAGTCGAGCAGCTCGCGCCGGGCGTCCGTCCTCCGGCCGGCGAGCGTCGCAGCAAATGCGCGTAGCCGGGCGGGCTGCCACAGTCTTCCGGCGGGCAGGCGCGCCGGCCTGCGACGCAGCGCGGATACCGGATGCGCGGCGCGGGCCGCGGGCTTCCCCGACTTGGGAACGGGATTACGTCTCCCCCAGGGGGACTTTCTTCGGCGCGCGCTGTCGGTCGACCTTTCATCAGGGCAACCCGGAGTGCGTCCAGCGACGCTTGCCCTGCTGCGCGTCGATCGCGCAGGTGCAGTTCCGGTCCTGCGCCTCGATCGAGATCTCGACCTCCATGTCGAACAGGATCTCCTGTCCGTAGGAGATCGCCAGCAGGACCACGCCCGGTTCGGCGGTCTCCGCATCACCTACCTCGAGGATCCAGTGTTCGAGCTCGCCTTGCACCCGCTCGGCCCATGCCACTGAGTAGGTCCCCCCCCTGGGGGATAGACCGGCTAACACCTGAACCTGCAGCGTCAGCCGGACCCTGGCAATCTGTTCGACCGGTTCGGTATCCCCGGCGGGAGCCACCGGTGGTGGCGTTACCTCGTGACCGGATTCCAACGTGTCTTCCACGGAGCCGGCCTTCGCCGTCGCCGATGTCGTCAGCGCCTGCATCTGCTCAAAATAACCGGCCCGTTTGCGCCGGACCCGCTTCGTCTCGGCCTGTGCATAGCTCGTGGTGGTCGTCAGCGACGCGTAACCCAGTACTTTCTGCGCGACGTCGGGCGGCACGTTGGCTGCGGCCGCCTGCGTGCCGAACGTGTGTCGCAGCGCGTGCGGTGTCGAACCAGCCAGGTGCCGGCGCTCGTCGTCGGTCAGGTCGAAGGTTCCCTGCAGCTGGTCGAACGCCCAGCTCACCAGTCCGCGCAGTCCATTGCTCGAGTAGCCTGCCGGGTTCGATGCCCCGGCATCGTGCCGGCGCTGCGCGGCCGGCGGCGGCAACCCACATACCGCAACCGCTCGCGGCGTGAGAGCGAGGCCTCGGTGATGCGCAGCCCTGAGTCTCCCATGATGAGGGTGGCCGCGGCCGCCGCGCGCCATCGGGGGCCGGACGGCCCCAGACTCTGGCCGCGATCGGCCAGTCCCTGCCGCACCCTGGCCCACAGCTGCAAGGGGAACGCCCGTTCAATGCGCATCGCGTGTTCACGTGTAAACGTCGTTGGGTCCGCGACGGCTTCCCACGGATTGCCAGCGAGATACCGGATCTTCACGAGCCAGTCGAACGCGGCGCGCAGCACATAGACGGCGTATTTCTGGCTGCCGGGCGTGAGGCATCCGGGGCGAACGGTCGCCAGCGCGCCGAGCTGCGGGCGGTGCGCGGCCCGACGAACCGTTCGGCCGGCGCGGCGAGAAACGCCTTGTACGCGTTGCAGTCGTCGGCGGACAGCGATGACAGCGCGGTGCCGCGTTCCGTGACAGCCCACAGCAGCAGCCGTTCGAGCTAGCGCGTGTACGCGCGGAGTGCCTGCGGCCGGTCGGTATAGCGATGCAGCCAGGAACGGATCGCGTCCAAGTCGTGCGGCGCCAGCAGGTAGCACAGGCCAGGCGCGCGATTCGTCCCCTGCGCCCCCGACAAGGTATGCGGAAGAGCAATCCGCTTGAGTGGACCGGGTTTGCCGGTGAGGACAAGCGCGACCTGAATGGCCGCGGGCGCAGCAGGCCGATGCGCGGCACCGACCGCCACCAGCTGCCGCCGAGGCGGTTGCAGCACGCGACGAGTTCGCCCATCGTCGTGATCCCCTCCCCCGTCAGTCGCCTGGCGATCAGTGGCCGGAACCACAACCCGACCGGGTGCGTCGCGAGCGGCACCGCGACGGCGAGCTTCGACGCATCCTCGACCATTCTGAGCGTGACGGCGGTCAGCTTCGCACTGCCGTGCTGGCGGATGGACGCCTTCAGGTGGTCGGCCAGCACCGGTGAGCCGTGCAGTGCAGCGCCGCAAGGTAGACCAGATCGTCGCGCATCGCGCACGTCGCCGCCCTCACACGCGACGAAGGTGCGCGACGCGCCATTGCGTTGATTCGCGAGCGCGCGGCGCTTGAGCCAGGTATCGAGACTGGTGACGCCGGAATCGAACGCATCCAGCACGTGTCCGGCGGTCAGCAGTTTGGGCGAGGTCCACGTCATGCGGCAGGCTCCCACGGCGCGCGCGTCTGCATCGTCCGGCGTAGTGCGTCATTCGGTTGAGCCGGCGCGTCCAGGCGGGCCAGGAACGCTTCGTACGCGTGCGGATCGGCCACCAGAACCACCTGATCCAGCAGGGTTTGTTCGGCCGCCGCGCGTGCGGCATCGAGGATGAAATCGGTGCGGGT
>LGTG01000135.1 GCA_001190015.1 Candidatus Burkholderia crenata | reverse complement strand
ATTTAACATCTCCAAATTTCGAGATGTTGCAACGACCGGTTGAATTCGCCCTCGGTCAACGGCAATAAGAGAAACGCCAGGCCTTGCCATGAACGTCGCACGGTCGCGGATGTGCTCATGCGGGAGCACCGCCCCTCAAAAACGCCTGCGCGGGTTACTGTTCTTCCACGGGTTTGGCGATGTCGAATACCTGGCGCAGGTAGGCAAGGTAAGCCTGGTCGTCGCACATGTTCTTGCCGGGGGAATCGGAGAGTTTGGCCACAGGCTGGCCGTTGCAGCGAACCATTTTGATCACGATCTGCAGCGGCTGATAGCCAAGATCGTTGGTCAGGTTGGTGCCCACGCCAAAAGCAAGCTGACAGCGGCCGCGGAAACGTTCGTAGAGGCGCAGGACCTTCGGAATGTCGAGTGCGTCGGAGAACACGAGCACCTTGGTACGCGGGTCGCAACGGTTCTGCTCGTAGTGGCGGATCAGGTGCTCGCCCCAGTCGAACGGGTCGCCGGAGTCGTGGCGGGCGCCATCGAAGAGTTTACAGAAGTACATGTCGAAGTCGTTCAGGAACGCCTTCATGCCGTAGACGTCGGAGAGCGCAATACCCAGGTCGCCGCGATACTCCTTCGCCCACATCTCGAACCCGAAGACTTGCGAATCGCGCAGCCGCGGACCGAGCGCCTGGCAAGCCTGCAGGTATTCATGCGCCATGGTGCCGAGCGGACGCAAGCCGTGCTTCATGGCGTAGTAGACGTTGCTCGTGCCCGTGAACTGCTCGCCCAGGCCGTCCTTCAGCTTGAGGATGACCTCCTCATGCCACTGCTTGGAAAAGCGTCGACGGGTGCCGTAGTCGGCTATCTTGCAGTCGGACACTTCGGGTCGGCCGCCGAACAGCTCGATCTTGTCGCGCAGGCGGTCGCGGCCAACATCGAAGGTCAGGTCGCGTTGCATGTTGCGGAAATAGACCTCGTTGACAATAGCGAGGATCGGGATTTCGAAGAAGATGGTATGCAGCCAGGGGCCAATGATATCAATGTCGATCTCGCCATTCTGCTTGGTGGATGGCTTGACCGTGATGGCCTTTTCGTTGAGTTGAAATAGCGCGAGGAAGTCAATGAAATCGCTCTTGATGAAGCGCATCCGGCGAAGGTATTCGAGCTCGTCCTCCTTGAAGCGCAAATGGCAGAGCTGACGCACTTCGTCGCGTATTTCATCTATATACGGCACGAGATCGACGTCCGGCGTACGGCAACGGAACTTGTATTCCGCGTGTGCCGCCGGGAAGTGATGCAGCACGACCTGCATCATCGTGAACTTGTAAAGATCGGTATCGAGCAGCGAATGGATAATCACGGTTCCAGACGAACAGCTAGGAAAACGGGTAAAGCCGCGTGTAGAACCGCGGACGAGCGCGCGGGCAAAACCGCAAACGGACCCGGCACGCCCCAACGCACTCTATGCGTTGCCCCCGGCGGCCTCCAGTGCATGTTACCCGAAGTGTCCGCCCGGAGCCGCCCCCCCGCCTTGGCCGAAACACGCCGGACGGGCGCGCGGAGGTCCATAAACAAATCACTGAACGATATAACACCTTCCGGATGGGGGTCGCGCTCAAATATACCAGTACGCTACAATATCGACTTTGGCGCGCAGATCGTGCACAGTCCGGCTGACCATCCCCGGATAAAGACGCTCGGTAAGAGACACCCGGTCCCACTGGTTGAACCCAACGTTCATGTCGCCCTGGCCGCCGCCCCACGAATTCCGTATGCAGGAGCCTGAATGACTCACGTTGTGACCGAAAGCTGCATTAAGTGCCGCTATACCGATTGCGTGGACGTGTGCCCGGTGGATTGCTTTCGCGAAGGTCCCAATTTCCTTTCGATCGATCCTGACGAGTGCATCGACTGCGCCGTGTGCGTGGCCGAATGCCCGGTCAATGCAATCTATGCCGAAGAAGATGTTCCTGGTGATCAACAGCACTTCATTGAATTGAACGCCGAACTGTCGCGCGGCTGGCCAAGCATCACCAAGACCAAGGCGCCGCTGCCGGAAGCCGACGAGTTCAAGGACGTGAAAGAAAAGCTTGAACTGCTGGTGCGTTGAGGCCCAAGGGGTCGCATGTCGTCGTATCGTTCGTAACGCCCCACTCGTTTGTGACTTTTTGAATTGAGATGAAGGCAGGGTGTTGACAAGTTAAATTACCCTCTATAGAATTCTGCATCTATGCTGCAGATGTTCCCCGATAGCTCAGTTGGTAGAGCGCCGGACTGTTAATCCGTAGGTCCCTGGTTCGAGCCCGGGTCGGGGAGCCAAAAAAGTTTCAGGTCAAAAAGCCCAATCTTTCGATTGGGCTTTTTGCATTTCCGGGCCGCAATTGGACGCAAGAATTTGAGGTCGCAAATGCAGCTAGCACTGCTATCGCCGCGATCACGATCGATTATTCAGGACAATTGAACATGGCCTGCAAGGGTCAACTTAGGATCCTGTTTGCCCCCTCCCTCGCAGACAGATTCAACCACCATCCACCCGCCCTCCAATCTTTAAAATTGAGAGTCGTCAGACAACGGTATAATCTATTATTGGTCAGCCCCTCTTCAAACTACGGCATTGCCAAACGGCTGACCCAAGGAGCGTTTCTGATGGCTGAACCCCTCACATCAGTCGTCACACCCCGACGCGCCCGTAAGCTGGCGGGGGGCGTGTTCGACTACGTGATCGAACAGATCGAGTCCGCTGCGTTGAAGCCGGGCGACAAACTGCCCACCGAAGCGAAACTCATGCTGACGCTCGGCGTGAGCCGCACCGTCGTGCGCGAAGGCATTTCTCGCCTGCAGGCCAACAAGGTCATCGAAACACGTCATGGAATCGGCAGTTTCGTGCTGGAGCCGCGCCGCGAGAAACTGGGCATCGACATGGTGCCGGCCACCACGCTGCGCGACGTGCTGTCCGTGCTCGAGCTGCGCATCAGCCTTGAAACTGAATGCGCCGGGCTGGCAGCGCAACGCGCCCAGCCGGAAGATCTCGTGCGCATGCGTGCGGCGCTCGACGCGATAGAAGCCACCAGCCGCAACGGCAGTGATAGCGGGCGAATTCAACCGGTCGTTGCAACATCTCGAAATTTGGAGGTGTTAAATGGGGCGACCGCGGAGCTGGAGCTCGCAACAAACCGGGAGGCCAATGATGCCATCGCCGGGCAGGCCAGGTGTCAATCAGTTTGAGACGAAGCAAGCGTTCTGGAAATTTATTGCCGAGGGAATGGAAAGTGACGCTGCGGCGCTGGCCTGCGGCGTGTCACAATCGTTGGGTCCGCGATGGGTTCGCGAAGCCGGCG
>LGTG01000134.1 GCA_001190015.1 Candidatus Burkholderia crenata | reverse complement strand
CCGCTTCACTTCGTTCGCTGTGGTCAACTCACGGGAGGACCTACACCTCCAAGATTGCACCCATGCTGGGCGCACACGTTAAAAGGGCCGTTTCCAACGTGAGTTTGAAACGGCCCTTTGGTTTTCAGTCCGAGCGCGGCGATCAATCAGCAATCGCTCGCCCGATACTTTTACTTCACGTGCATGCCCGGCTTCGCGCCGCTATGCGGTTCCAGAATGTACAAGCCCGGTTCGGCTTTCTCGTCGTCGGCGGAAGCGGCCAGCACCATGCCTTCCGACAGCCCGAACTTCATCTTGCGCGGGGCGAGGTTCGCGACCATGACCGTGAACTTCCCGATCAGGTCCTGCGGCTGATACGCCGACTTGATCCCGGAGAACACGTTGCGGGTTTTTTCTTCGCCAACATCCAGCGTCAGCTGCAGCAGCTTGTCCGAGCCTTCGACCACGGTACAATTCACAATCTTCGCAATTCGCAGGTCGACCTTGGCGAAGTCGTCGATGGAAATCACGCCTTCCGCTTCCGGCTCTTTCACCTTTGTGGCCTTCTTTGACACTGCAGCAGAAGCAGAGGCGGCCGCAGGCGCGGCAGCAACGGCCTGTCCCGGAGCGACCGATTCCAGGTTCGCGGCGATCTGTTTCGGGTCGACGCGGGTCATCAAGTGCTTGTACGCGTTGATCGGCTGCGCAGAGCTGAGGGGTGTGGAAACATCTGCCCAGACCAGCGGCGCGATGCCGAGGAACCCTTCCACCGATTCCGCCAGCACCGGCAACACCGGCTTCAACGCCAGCGACAGCAAGCGGAACGCCTCCAGGCTCACGCTGCACGTTTCATGCAGCGCAGCGGAATTGGCTTCGTCCTTGGCCTGATCCCAGGGCTTCGCGGTATCGACAAACGCGTTGACGGCATCGGCGAGATCCATGGTCGTGCGTAACGCTCGCCCGTATTCACGCGACTCGTAGAGCGCATTAATTTGCGGCACGGCGGCGCGCAATTGCTGCAGCAGCGGATGATTGATCGCGCTGTCCAGCACACGGCCGTCGAAGCGCCTGATCAGGAACCCTGCCGCCCGGCTCGCGATATTCACGTATTTGCCGACGAGATCGCTGTTCACGCGCGCCTGGAAATCCTCGAGGTTCAGGTCGATGTCTTCCATCGTGTGGTTCAGTTTCGCCGCGAAGTAGTAGCGCAGCCACTCGGGATTAATCCCGGTATCAATCATGCTTTTCGCCGTGATGAAGGTGCCGCGCGACTTGGACATCTTCGCGCCGTCGACGGTGAGAAAACCGTGGGCGAACACGTTCGTCGGCGTGCGATGGCCGGAAAACTCCAGCATTGCGGGCCAGAACAGCGTGTGGAAATACAGGATGTCCTTGCCGATGAAGTGATACTGCTCCGTCTTCGATCCCGGCCGGATCCACTCCTCGAAGTCGATACCGCGCGCATCCGCCAGATTCTTGAAGCTGGCGTAATAACCGACTGGCGCGTCCACCCAGACGTAGAAATACTTGCCCGGCGCGCCGGGAATCTCAAAACCGAAATACGGCGAGTCGCGCGAGATATCCCAGTCGGCAAGCTTCGCGTCGCCCTTGTCCCCGAGCCATTCGCGCATCTTTTTCGTGACTTCGGGCTGCGCGAGTCCGCTGACCCAGCCGCGCAGGAAATCTTCGCAGCGCGGGTCGGAGAGGCGGAAGAAATAATGCGTCGAGGTCTTGCGCACCGGCGTCGCGCCCGACACCACCGAATACGGGTTGATAAGATCGAGCGGCTGGTATGTAGACCCGCAGACTTCGCAGTTGTCGCCGTACTGGTCTTTCGCGCCGCATTTCGGGCATTCGCCCTTGATGAAGCGGTCGGGCAGGAACATTTCCTTGACCGGGTCGTAGGCTTGCTCAATATCCCGCGCATCGATCAGCCCGGCCGCCTTCAGCGACTCGTAGATGGATTCGCACAGCACGCGGTTTTCTTCGGTGTCGGTGGAATAGTAGTTGTCGAACGAGATGCCGAAGCTGTCGAAATCGCGCTTGTGCTCTTTCCCCACGCGCTCGATCAACTGCTTCGGCGTGATTCCTTCCTGCTCGGCGCGCAGCATGATGGGGGTGCCGTGCGTGTCGTCAGCGCCGACGTAATAAACCTCGTGACCGTGCATTCGCAGCGAGCGCACCCAAATATCCGTTTGGATGTATTCGACCATATGGCCAATATGAATCTGACCGTTCGCGTAAGGGAATGCGGACGTGACGAGAATCCGGCGATGGCCAGGGGTGGCCGACGCCGCTGCGGGTACGAGTGTTGACGAGGTGGGTGCTGACGGTGCTGACATAAGGCGGCTGGCCTGCGGTTAAAGAATTCAGTGATGGCGTGAAAAAGCGAATGACGATTCTACCAGCCAAGGGTTCCCCGTTCTTACTCGGGCATGGTCGGGGATGGAGCGGTGGGAAAGGCTGCCGTGGTTGGAGGATCTGCCCCTCCAAATAGACGAAAAAAACCGGGGCGATTAGCGGCCCCGGAGCAACAACGACAAGAGGAGAATGGCAAGTGGCGGCAAAGCCAGCCACCTACCGCCTACCGTTAAGGCAGACACGGACTGCAGGGGCAAAGTTTCAAATATTTTTCGTGTCCGCTGCGTGTCTGATGTTGCGCCGCGAAACGAATTGAATCCCTGGCCTGGCTACCGCGTCATTCCCCCTTGTAAATCAACCTTATTACTGAACCTGACCCGGCTGAGCAGTGGCGCGCAGGTAGATTTCCACGCGACGATTCTGCGCCCGGCCGGCTTCGATGCTGTTGTCAGCAATAGGTTGCGTCTGCCCCATGCCCTGTGCCGACAGACGCTGCGCTGCCACGCCGTGGCTAGCCAGATACGACGCCACGCTTTGTGCACGGTTTTGCGACAACGTCTGGTTGTAAGCCGGCTGGCCGGTGCTGTCGGTATGTCCAACCACTTGCGCGATCAACTCCGGATGCTGCGTCAACGTTTGCGTAACCTGATCGAGCACCGGTGCGAAACTCGGCTTGATAGCGTAGCTGTTGATGTCGAACGAGATCGAGTTCGGGATGTTGACCTTCAGCGATCCGTCCGGCTGTTCCGTCACCTGCGTGCCTGTGCCCTTTGTTGCGCCGGTCAGCTTGCCCTTGATGGCCTGCCAGTTGTAGCCGGTAATGCCGCCAGCCGCTGTGCCTACGCCCGCGCCGATGGCCGCACCCTTGCCGCCGCCGAAGATTGCGCCAAGCGCCGCGCCCGACGCCGCACCAATGCCCGTGCCAACGGCTGCGTTATTGCCTTGTTGGGTTGCGCAGCCGGCGACAAGCGCGCCCGCAACGGCGATTACGGTCAAGCGGGTCATCATTTTCGAGTTCATTATCAATTCTCTCCAGGGTACCAATTCAGACAAAGCCGGCTCCGACAGCCCGGAACGGTCCCCGTAGGGTCTTTCCGGCGAGTCGTAACGGCTGCCACTACAATACGGCTAAGGATTCAAGCGATTATAAAAGCGATTATAACGATGCGTCCCCGAATCATGGCAGCGTCGGATAGTGCATCGCCTTGTGCTGCGGCGCAACGTGATGCAACAATTCCTGTCGATTTCATAGTTTGCGTGCGGAACATTCGATCCGCCATAGCAAAAAGCGTTCCCCTGGAGTTTCGATGAGTCTTGATCGTGCCCAGATCGATACCGCGCTCAGCGGCTTGATCGATCCAAATACCAGTCGCACTTTCGCGGACACGAAAAGCATCCGCGGCGTCACCGTGGACGGCGCCAATGTCACGGTGAACGTGGTGCTGGGTTATCCGGCCAAGAGCCAGTTCGACGCCATCCGCGCGCTCGTGGCCAACGCGGTCGCCGACGTGCCGGACGTGGGTGGGGTACAGGTGACGGTGTCGTCGCAAGTGGTCGCGCACGCAGTCCAGCGCGGCGTGAAGCTGCTGCCGAACGTGAAAAATATCATTGCGGTGGCGTCGGGCAAGGGCGGGGTCGGCAAGAGCACGACCGCCGTGAACCTCGCGTTGGCGCTGGCAGCGGAAGGCGCGTCGGTCGGTATGCTGGACGCCGATATCTACGGTCCGTCGCTGCCCATGATGCTTGGCATCAGCGGCCGTCCAGAATCGCCCGACAACCAGTCGATGAATCCGCTCACCGGCCACGGCGTCCAGGCCAACTCGATCGGTTTCCTGATCGAGCAGGACAACCCCATGGTCTGGCGCGGCCCCATGGTCACGTCCGCGCTCGAACAATTGCTGCGCCAGACCAACTGGAAAGACCTTGACTACCTGGTGGTCGACATGCCGCCCGGCACCGGCGACATCCAGCTCACGCTCTCGCAGAAAATGCCTGTCACGGGTGCTGTGATAGTTACCACGCCGCAGGACATCGCATTGCTCGACGCCAAGAAGGGCTTGAAGATGTTCGAGAAAGTGGGCATTCCGATCCTGGGGATCGTGGAGAACATGAGCACGCATATCTGCTCGAACTGCGGCCACGAAGAACATATCTTCGGCGTGGGCGGGGGCGAGCGGATGTCGAAGGAATATGGCGTGCCGGTGCTCGGCCATTTGCTGCTCGATATCGCGATCCGCGAGAAGGCCGATGCGGGTCAACCGACGGTGATCTCGGAACCGGACGGCAAGATTGCCGAGGCGTATCGATCAATCGCGCGTAAGGTCGCTATTTCGATTGCCGAACGTCAGCGCGACATGACGTCGATGTTCCCCAGCATCGTAGTGCAAAACACTTAGGCGGCGTGAGGAAAGCGCGCGATTTTGGCGGCGCGGGTCGCGGTATCATGTCGCTTTGATTGGCGCGGCCAGGTAAACACACGGGGTGGTCGCGGGTCGCCATGAGGATCGCATGAAACAAAGATTCGACGGGCCTGAATCGCGCAGACTTCCTGCGGCGAGACACCCGGTCCCGAGCCTGGTGCCGAGTTTGAGCACGACTGTCAGTGCGTTGGTCAGCGTCTTGCTACTCGGCGGCTGCGGCCTCCTGTTCCAGAACCACGAAAAGCGTGCCGACGCCACGTTGCAGCCTACCGGCGGCAATACGGCGACCGGCACGGTCACGTTTATCGAGCGTGCAGACGGCGTCCAGGTGTCTTACAACTTGTCGGGCATGCCGCCCAACAGTGAGCATGCACTGCAGATCCGTGAGCGCGGTGACTGCATCATCACGGCCTCCTCCGACGGAGGCTCCGTATTCGCACCCGCCGCGTCCGAGCGCAGCGACTCCGGCTCCAAAGTGGAAGGCGATCTCGCCAGCATTCGCGCCGACGCGAACGGCACGGCGACGGGTTTCATCGTCGCGCCAGATGTGTCGCTCGACGGCGTGCATTCGGTGTTGTCGCGGGCCATCGTGCTTCACCGCGACGCCGCGGACACCTATGCCATCGTGCCGCACGGCGCCGGTCTCGCGCTGGCATGCGGTGTGATCAAGCAGTGATCTTTCAATGAAATCCGGCTGTTGGGGCGCGCGACCCGGCCTGTTGGCATAGCCACATCGCGCAGCCGGCATATCAAGTAAAATACGCGCTTCTCGTCTGGTCTGGCTGGCTTCGGCGTGCTTCTGCATCCATCCCGAGTCTCCGGCCATGCCCTGTTTCAAGCCCAGCGGCACTTCTGAAGCCGCCTCTTTCGTTGGGTAGCGTTCCCTATGAGCATCAAGTCCGACAAGTGGATCTGGCGCATGGCCGAAGAACACAACATGATCGAGCCGTTCGTGCGCGATCAGGTGCGGGTGTCTGAAGATGGCCGCAAGATCGTGAGCTACGGCACGTCCAGCTACGGTTATGACATTCGTGTGGCAGACGAATTCAAGGTCTTCACCAACATCAATTCCACAATTGTCGACCCGAAGAATTTCGACGAGAAATCGTTTGTCGACTTCAAGGGCGATGTCTGCATCATCCCGCCGAACTCTTTCGCGCTTGCGCGCACGGTCGAATATTTCCGGATTCCGCGCTCGTGCCTGACGGTTTGCCTCGGCAAATCCACGTACGCCCGCTGCGGGATCATTGTGAACGTGACGCCGTTCGAACCGGAATGGGAGGGATATGTAACGCTCGAATTCTCGAATACGACACCTTTGCCTGCCAAAATCTACGCGAACGAAGGCGTGGCGCAAGTTCTCTTCTTTGAAAGCGATGAGATCTGCAAGACCTCGTACGCCGATCGTGGGGGCAAGTATCAAGGGCAAATCGGCGTAACACTGCCGAAAACCTGACGTTTCTCAATTATTCGAAACGTCATTGCAACGCTTTTTGAAAGACCGCTGGAATCGAGCACGCATAACTCGGCCAGCGGTTGTTCCATTTGGAAATTCGCCGCATGAAGTTCCGTTTTCCCGTCGTCGTCATCGACGAAGATTTTCGCTCCGAGAACATTTCGGGTTCCGGCATCCGCGCCCTTGCCGAAGCGATCGAGCGCGAAGGCGTCGAGGTGTTCGGGCTGACGAGTTACGGCGACCTGACGTCGTTCGCGCAGCAATCGAGCCGTGCGTCGTGCTTCATCCTGTCGATCGACGACGACGAATTACTGCCGTACGTGGACAACGTCGTGGTGGCCGAAGGCGATACGCCGGAACGGGCCTCCGCGATTGTCGCGTTGCGCGCGTTCGTGCAGGCGGTGCGTAAGCGCAATGCCGACATCCCCATTTTCCTGTACGGGGAAACGCGCACGTCGCGGCACTTGCCGAACGACATCCTGCGCGAACTGCACGGCTTCATCCACATGTTCGAGGACACACCGGAGTTCGTCGCGCGGCACATTATTCGCGAAGCGAAGGTCTACCTGGACGCGCTCGCGCCGCCGTTCTTCAAGGAACTCGTGCAGTACGCGGAAGAGGGTTCGTACTCGTGGCATTGCCCGGGGCATTCGGGCGGCGTTGCGTTCCTGAAAAATCCGCTTGGGCAGATGTTCCACCAGTTCTTCGGCGAGAACATGTTGCGGGCGGACGTCTGCAATGCCGTCGACGAACTCGGGCAGTTGCTCGATCACACCGGGCCGATCGCGGCGTCCGAGCGCAATGCGGCGCGCATTTTCAGCGCGGATCATTTGTTCTTCGTGACCAATGGCACGTCGACGTCGAACAAGATCGTCTGGCATGCGACCGTTGCGCCTGGCGATATCGTGTTGGTTGACCGCAATTGTCACAAATCGATCCTGCACGCGATCACCATGACGGGCGCGATTCCCGTCTTCCTGACGCCGACGCGCAATCACTTCGGCATTATCGGACCGATTCCGCGCGACGAATTCAAGCCGGAAAACATCCGCAAGAAGATTGAGGCGAATCCGTTCGCGCGCGAAGCGCTGGCGAAGAATCCGAAAGCAAAACCGCGCATCCTGACCATCACGCAAAATACCTATGACGGCGTGATTTACAACGTCGAAATGATCAAGGACCTGCTCGGCGACTTGCTCGACACGCTTCACTTCGACGAAGCCTGGTTGCCGCACGCCGAATTCCACGACTTTTACCAGGACATGCACGCGATCGGCGCGGGGCGTCCGCGCACGGGCGCGCTGGTGTTCGCCACGCATTCCACGCACAAGCTGCTCGCGGGTATTTCGCAGGCGTCGCAGATCGTAGTTCAGGACTCCGAGAACAGCACCTTCGACAAACACCGCTTCAACGAGGCGTACCTGATGCACACGTCCACGAGCCCGCAATACGCGATCATCGCGTCCTGTGACGTGGCCGCGGCCATGATGGAGCCGCCGGGCGGCACGGCGCTGGTAGAGGAGTCGATTGCGGAAGCGCTCGATTTCCGCCGTGCCATGCGCAAGGTCGACGACGAATACGGCGACGAATGGTTCTTCAAGGTGTGGGGACCGGAAGCGCTGGCGGAAGAGGGCATTGGCGACCGTGAAGAATGGGTGTTGAAGCCGAACGACTGCTGGCACGGTTTCGGGCCGCTTGCCGAAGGCTTCAACATGCTCGATCCGATCAAGGCGACCATTATCACGCCTGGACTGGATGTGGACGGCGAGTTCGGCGAGACCGGGATTCCGGCCGCGATCGTGACGAAATATCTGGCGGAGCACGGAATTATCGTGGAGAAGACCGGGCTGTATTCGTTCTTCATCATGTTCACGATCGGCATTACGAAGGGTCGCTGGAATTCGATGGTCACCGAGTTGCAGCAGTTCAAGGACGACTACGACAATAACCAGCCGTTGTGGCGTGTGTTGCCTGATTTCATCGCGCAGCATCCGTCGTACGAGCGCATAGGATTAAGGGATCTGTGCGAGCAGATTCATAGCGTTTATCGGGCCAACAATATTGCCCGACTGACCACCGAGATGTATCTCTCGAGCATGGAGCCGGCCATGAAGCCGTCCGAAGCCTATGCAAAACTGGTGCATAGGGAGATTGATCGCGTGCCTATCGATGAACTCGAAGGGCGTGTGACCAGCATCCTGCTGACGCCGTATCCGCCGGGCATTCCGCTGCTGATTCCGGGCGAACGGTTCAACAAGACGATCGTGGACTACCTGCGTTTTGCACGCGAGTTCAACGAACGCTTCCCGGGCTTCCATACGGATAGCCACGGGCTGGTTGGTGAGATGATCAACGGGCGTATCGAGTATTTTGTCGATTGCGTGGCGCTCGAGCGCTGATGTGACAGCGTGAGAACGTAGGAATGACAAAGGCCCGCATTCGCGGGCCTTATGTGCGCCCAGCATGGGCGCAATCTTGGAGGTGTAAGTCCTCCCGTGAGTTGACCACAGCGAACGAAGTGAAACGCAACTGCGTGAGGGTGACCGAGCGTGGGGAGGAAGCGTGGAGCGAAACCGTGAGCCGATGTACAAGAACCGGATAGAAGGTGGTG
>LGTG01000133.1 GCA_001190015.1 Candidatus Burkholderia crenata | reverse complement strand
TTGCGAGCTCCAGCTCCGCGGTCGCCCCATTTAACACCTCCAAATTTCGAGATGTTGCAACGACCGGTTGAATTCGCCCTCACGCGCTCGTTCCCGAATACCAGCGCAATAGCGCCCGAATTTCCGCCGCGCCCCTGCCCCGCAAACTCGTAGGCCTTTTCCGATGCGGCCCGCGGCGCCATCTGAGGCGGGCCGTATTCCAGCGAACGCGCCGTCAGCCAGCGTTTCGACGACTTGAGCCGACGCAAGCACGTCGTCGGTGCCGCTTGCCATCGCGATCGCTTCCGGCTCGCGCGTAACAAACGCGATTTTCGGGGCGACGCCGACCAGCCGGGAAAATCCCATTGTCTTGAGCGCGCGTGCGGCCGCGCCGACATTGCCGGGATAGCTCGGTTCGACCAGTACGAAACGGGTCGATGCAAAAGCGTCGTCCGGGCGATCCGGGGAGTTTGATGAGGGGTTCAGGTCCAAGGGGAAACGCTTGCCGGAAGGTTGAAAGAGACGTCATGGTATCGCCGTGCGGCCTATCCGGCGACATAATAAGCTGCGCCAAGCATGACGCGCCGGCGGCCGACTCGGGTAAAATAATCCGTTCGCGTGTGTCCGCTGTTGCAAGTCGCTGTAATCAAGCGTTATTGCAGGTTCAAAGAAGGCACGCGCCCCGCTCTTCTTCAATTCGTTGCCGTCGACAAACGTCGTTTTTGCTCGCTGGTTTGGGCCGTTTTCCGTTCGGGTTTGAGACTTCACGCGCGTGCGTGGAACGCAGCCGCCGGCCAAAGGACTATTTTCATGCATCCGATGCTCAATATTGCTGTCAAGGCCGTTCGCCGCGCCGGACAGATCATCAACCGCGCGTCGCTGGACCTGGACCGTATCCAGGTCAGCAAAAAACAGCATAACGACTTCGTGACGGAAGTCGACAAGGTCTCCGAGGCAGCGATTATCGAAACGCTGACCACCGCCTATCCGAAACACTCCATCCTCGCCGAGGAATCCGGCGTGCAGGACAAGGATTCGGAGTTCCAGTGGATCATCGATCCGCTCGATGGCACGACCAACTTCATCCACGGCTTCCAGTATTACTGCGTCTCCATCGCGCTCGCACACAAGGGCATCATCACGCAAGCGGTTGTGTACGACCCCACCCGCAACGACCTTTTCACCGCGTCACGCGGCAGCGGCGCTTACCTGAACGAGCGGCGCATTCGCGTGGCAAAACTGGATCGCCTCAACGACGCGCTGGTCGGCACGGGGTTCCCGTTCCGCGACGGTGCGGGCCTTGAAGCGTATTGCAAACTCTTCTCGCAAATGACCGAAGCCTGTGCCGGGTTGCGCCGCCCTGGCGCCGCCGCGCTGGATCTGGCGAATGTGGCCGCAGGCCGGCTCGATGCGTTCTTCGAGCAAGGTATCAGCGCTTGGGACGTGGCGGCGGGCAGCCTGCTGATCAGCGAAGCAGGCGGGCTGGTAGGCAACTACACGGGCGAATCGGATTTCCTGCACAAAAGCGAGATCGTCGCGGGCAACCCGAAGGTCTATGCACAGATGATCAAAATCCTCGATCCGTTCACCACTACGCGCCAAAGCGTGTAACGCTCGGAAAAGGCAGCTGCGGCCGCCTTTTTTATTGTGCGCCGAGCATGCGCAACAACTTGGGGGTGTAAGTCCCATGTCCAACCTGATGGTGGTGAAGGACTAGCGAAACGCAAGGGCGTCGTCGCGAGGCGGGGTCTGAAGGAAACGTGTAGCAAAGCCGCGACCTGACGAACAGAAATCGGATGTGAGGCCTACACAGGCGAACGAGCGAGCAATGGATCGCGAAGTCCATAACCATCAAGGGCTGGGGTGATAAATCCGGCAGGTGTGCGGTGAAGGCGGTTGAGTTTACCTCGGGAGGCCTGCCGGGTGTCATGGGACTCAGGACTGAGCGGTTTGCAAGGACCGCTGAGCGCCCGACAGGAGTCAGCAGCGGGCATATTAGGGCGGCGACGCCTGAAGGCCCAAACGGAAAGGAGCGGCGAGTAAGCCGGAGAACTCGACATGGGAGCGCAGCAGAAAACGCATCGCGTCCTTGGCGCTGGAGGTCTGGGTGAAGCCCGGATGACCGCCGTCCGAGGGGTTGAACCTGTGGCGGCGAACCCCGAGTCTGAAAGCCCGTCGGCTTGCGACCGACTGATGGAAGAAATATGTGAACGGGAGAACCTGAAGCAGGCGTTGAAACGTGTGAAAGCGAACAAAGGCG
>LGTG01000132.1 GCA_001190015.1 Candidatus Burkholderia crenata | reverse complement strand
CCCCCGCTCAAGATGCCTTGTTCGCTGACCTTGGGATTGGACAGAAACCGGTAGGCCGCTTTCGTGTTGCACCAATCCTGAAAGGCCATCGGAATGCTCTGCCCGATACACGACCACAGGCGTTCGAGAACCAGGCGGAATCTTTTGCCAAGACGCTCATCGCGAAACCGGCTTTGTCCCGCTTCCTCGTTCAGCCCCGCATTAGCATCACAGGCTTCTTCCGATGCACGCTTTCGACCGCCTCTGTTCGTCATCGCCGTCCCTCATCAACTAATCTTGCAACAACGTTAACAGAATAACAGAAAAGATTCCTTATTCTTATTAACAGAGAATCGTAAAAAATATGGGTAATTGCAAGGTTTCTCACGCCGCTGTTCCTCAGCCGCGTGCGTGAACTGGATTCTCTGCAGATCGGCATTGCGGTCAGCGCGACCATGCTCAACGACCGGTTGAATTTTCACTATCTGCGCATCAGTGAAAGTGTCACGACGGGCAATCCGGAGACGGAAGCGTTCCTGTCGCGGCAGTTCTCGCACTGGGGATCGGTGGCAAGGGACGCGCTGAACGCAACCAATGCGTCTTGCCAACCTACATGCGCTGGTGTTTCGCGAAGCGCTGGTGATGACCTTTTCCGACACCTTCTACGTACTCGCGATGTGCTTCGCCATCAGCATAGTCAGCGTGATTTTCGTGTGGCCTATCGGCGCCGCGCCGCCTTTCCCTGACGCTCATTGAGATCGACCATACATAAGATTCTTTGGCACTGGCAGCCAGCATGACGCTCGCGGCGTGCGCCGTGCAGAGCGCAAGCCATGCGGATTTACCGTCGACCGTACAGTCGATAGCGCTCGCGAACTGGAGTGTCGATGCGCCGCAGGATAGCGCGGACCCTGCCGCTTGGTGGCAGCAGTTCGGCGACCCGGTGCTGCATGAATTGGTGAGCTCGGTGCTGAGTCGGAACTTAGATTTTCAAGCCGCACTTGAGCGGGTGAAGCAAGCCCAGACCGTGACGACCCAGCGTCGCGCGGCGCTCCTGCCGGAACTCGACGCGACGACCACCGCCGTCGATGCGCGCCAGAACACGCCACCGCCGCTGGGCTATGTTCGGCCAGGCAGGCACCGGTCTGGCGCTTGGCTGGACACCCGATGTATTCGGCGGGGAGCGCCTTGAACTGCTGGTGGCACAGGCGCAATTGACGGGCCGTCAACATGATTTCGATGCACTTCGCCTCGCGCTTGCGGCAAATACGGAGTCGGCGTATGTGGACCTGCGCTGGGCGCAAAGCGAACAGAAGATCCTGCAGGACAACGTCGAGATCCGGGAGCGTGCGCTGCGCCTGACTCAGGAACCTATGCAATACGGACCCTCGCCGTGTCTCGACGTCACCCGCGCACAGAACCAGTTGAGCGAACTGCAGGCGCGTTTGCCGCATGCCGCTGCCACCATCCAGCATCAGCTAAGTTTGATCGCGGTGTACTCGGGACGTACGCCCGAATCCGTGGATGTTCTCGTGCTCGCAACGCCCGTGACCATACCGACGTCATCGAGCGCCGTGCCCCAGATGCTGCCTTCGGAGGCTTTAATGCGCCGTCCGGATGTCCGCAGCGCCTACGCCGAGCTCACGCAACGTGCAGCGGAAGTGGGCGTTGCGCAGGCGTATCGTTATCCTAAGTTTTCGCTGCAACTGACTGACGGTTTGCTGGCGTCGTCTTATCGTCTTATCTTGGTTTGCCCACGCTCACCGACAACCTCTTCAGCGCCGCGCTCAATGCGGCTAGCCCGATTTTCAACGCCGGGTGCATCACGGCAGGCATCGAGCAGAGCGAAAGCCGCATGCGCGAGTCCGATCTGCATCTCCGGCAGACCATGCTGCAGGTGCTGAAAGACGTGGAGGACACGCGCACTGATCTCGTGAGCACGTCGGAACAGGCTGACCGCCAAAGATGCCTTGCAATCGTCCGACCAGTCGCTGCGCCTCTCTACGCAACTTTATAAGGGCGGTGCGAGCGGTTTCCTCAATGTGCTCGCGGCGCAGGAAGCGTATCTGCAGGACTCGGATGCGCTGAACCAAGCGAGGCGCGAACACGCGCTGGCAGCGGGCGGCGGCTGGAGCGAGACGAAGGAGGAGTGATGCACGCAATGATGGCCGACACGAGACGCACGTGACATCGGGTGAGTTGCCCGTGCTGGCGGCGAACCACGTCACCCTGCGCGGTCTTAGCGCGGAGGATCGACATCAACGCGCCGATTACCCCGTGCAACGAAGCTAGGGCTCAAGCAAGTTGAAACAGCGTTCTATTTATGGCCACTAGCTGAAGTTTTATAAGATGAGGCGAGCGGCTTTCGTCGCGGTGTCGACAAAAATCCCGGTGCAATCGAGTGCGTTGTGGAATATCGGCAAGGGTTTGCCGCATTGGGTCAATATAAAAGATCGCAGTGCGAGCGGCGAATACGCCAGTTCATTTTATTCAGTGGCCGGCGGCACCGCGAAACTGTAGATTTTATTGGCGTAGTAATCTATTTTCATCCAGCGTTCTGATGCGCTAAAGCGGCTTGAATCGGTTATCCAGGTCTGAATTCGGCCAAAAGTGCCGCCTGTGACGAAATTCGTGCTGACGCAGGAAAAAGCGACCGGCGTATTTCGACCAGTGCTTGAAAAATGGTCGCGGCACCTGCGCTGGTCAAGCACCTCCGCCATCCGTGCAATCTCGGTCAAACACGTCGATTTGCCTTGCCTCACGCAACGGTTGAGCGCATTCTTATGCGTTACGATGCCGATGACCGCCAGTTTGCATATCGGTCTTCAGCAGATTTTCCCGCCGCATGGCGATCCGTTTGCAAAAGGTCCCAAGCGTTTTTCCGCGATTATTCAGATAGACGCCGTACCGTCCGACAGCGCAACGTCCAAGCGCTATTCGCCGGCAATCAAGGGTGCCGAGCCGGCTAACGCCGACGACGCAATCGAGCTGGCCAATGCAATACGGTCGTGACATCATCGACGGCAAAGTCCAGGCAGGTGCTCTGTATAACGACGCGCGCCGCGGGCGCTTTTCCCGCTCCGTAAGGCGGTTCCAGCCATCCGTGACGGCTGCGCACCTTCGCAGCCAGGCGGCGCAGACAACTCCACATGAGCGGCAACGCTCGCAGCACCCACGCGCGACAAGACCTCGGGACGTCTCGCAATAACTGAAGAACATCATGAACGACACTGTATAAGAAGTTACCGCGGCCTCGAAATTTATCCGCTGATCTACCCGCACAAGCCGCGGGGCGCGGACGGTTCGCGCCATTACGACGCGGGTTTTGCCGCCGCCGTGAAGATCTCCCGGCGCGGCGTTGATGACAGCAAGACCACCAGCCGCGTGTGCCGGGTGCCGGTCCGTTCAGCGGCTCGGGCGAAGCGCGGTTGGCGTCCACGCGCTATGCAGAACGGCTGATCGACGGCAACGTCGCCGGCGAATCGATCGCCGACCTATGAGTTATTCGCTCGATCATTCACCTTCGACCGCTTCGCTCGATAACCGGGTGGGCGACAAGCCGGCCGGGTGGGCCAATTACAACGTGGCGGCCTCGTCAAGGCGCGCACCGGGCGGAACCATGCCCACGCTGCGCATCACGCGCCTGAGCGACAAGCGCGTGATCTATCCGTTTGTTGGCTGCGCAGACATGCCGTTTTCCCCGGACGCGCAAAGCCTCCGCGATTACGCGGAGCAGTATGGTGCAAGCCTCGTGGACGGTGACATCGCGGTGCCTGAGTGACCGTCCTGGCGCTTTTGCCCGCGCGGTGAGCGGCTGCAAATTGGCCGTGATCGTTACACCGTGCGACTCAGCGTAGTCCGAAATAGTTTGACACCTTACGCTGCGGCATGTAACATGAAATTAGAAGTATTCAAGAAGCTCGATTGCTGTTCATCATTCTGCCTCGATATCTCCGCGGTATTTGTTGTCCTCTCACTTCCTTGAAGCTTCTCTCGCCTCAATACGAGGTTGCATCATTTTTATATTTTCAAGGAATTCTCATGGATACCGGTATCGTTAAGTGGTTCAACGACAGCAAGGGCTTCGGCTTTATTACGCCTGACGCAGGCGGCGACGACCTCTTCGCCCACTTTTCGGAAATTCGTAGAGACGGCTTCAAGACGCTCGCCGAAAACCAAAAGGTTAGCTTCGAAACCAAGCAAGGCCCGAAGGGTCTGCAAGCTTCGAACATTACCCCGCTGTAATTGGTGGTGTAAGTAATTTATCGCGTAAATTGGCTCACGCTAATTTACGCGTTTATTAAATGTTTTCGCGGAGCTTCGGTTCCCGGTTGAGGCAGTTGTTTTTATTGAACGACGCCGCTACCACCAGCATTGCATCTGTTTGCACTTCCACTTTAGTTCGCTTTAGTCCCTCTGCAATTTCCTGCAACTTCGCTGCCACACGCCGCGATTCAAACTGAACGTTAATAGTTCGTTGGCGCGCTTGTGATTTCGGCTGCTTGCTGCCGTTTTTCTGCCATTTCCTCTGCGAATTTTTAAGGCCTGGTGTATCAACGCGTCCTGACAATCAATGTTGTCGGACCCGCGTCTGTTCGTGTGTTTCAATTTATGCATAACTCTAATATTTATTTGTACAACGGCTATAAAGTCATTCCCTCCGCCCATCGTCTGCCTGATGGATCTTTTGCGTCGAACCTTTTGCTCGAGCGTAACAGCGGCAGCGAAAAGGGCAGCCGCTATCAGTTCCACGTTCTCGATTATTTCAAGAACGAAGCGCAAGCGCTCGGTCATTCACGCAAGTGGGCACGGCACTGGGTCGACAGCCGCGGCTAATTCCCCGTAGCGGGTCGTTATTCGCCCCATCGAAAGGGCTGGCTAAGGCATCCTCCAGATAACGTCTTCGCAAGTCCGGTCTGACCGGCTTGCTCTCATGGTTTCCTGACACGCGCAGCAAGCGCCTGTGTCCGTCGGCGCGCCCTAAGGTGCGCCGTTTTCATTGTGCGCCGAGCATGCGCAACAGCTTGGGGATGTAAGTCCCCTGTCCAACCTGATGGTGGAGGACTAGCGAAACGCAAGGGCGTCGTCGCGAGGCGGGGTCTGAAGGAAGCGTGTAGCAAAGCCGCGACCTGACGAACAGAAATCGGATGTGAGGCCTACCCAGGCGGACGAGCGAGCAATGGATCGCGAAGTCCATAACCATCAAGGGCTGGGGTGGTAAATCCGGCAGGTGTGCGGTGAAGGCGGTTGAGCTTACCTCGGGAGGCCTGCCGGGTGTCCTGGACTCAGGACTGAGCGGTTCGCAAGGACCGCTGAGCGCCCGACAGGAGTCAGCAGCGGGCATATTAGGGCGGCGACGCCTGAAGGCCCAAACGGAAAGGAGCGGCGAGTAAGCCGGAGAACTCGACATGGGAGCGGAGCCGAAAAC
>LGTG01000131.1 GCA_001190015.1 Candidatus Burkholderia crenata | reverse complement strand
ATTTCGAGATGTTGCAACGACCGGTTGAATTCGCCGGTTTGTTCGACGTATTCACGCATGCAGGCTTCAGTGACAGATGCCACGAACTCCCGGTCCAACGCGGTGGCTGGACGCAACGCAACGTTCGACATATGTCATGTTCCTCCGGATCTTCCTTTCGATAGAAATCGTCAACGATGTAGCGGCCAAAGTCGAGTGACCGATCCTGGCCCAGACTGGATCAAATTTCGGCGGCAAGAGGGCGGCTCGAGTGTCAGTAAGACGTTTGAGCCGCCCAATTCAAACTTCAGTACGGTATTGGAAATGCAAACGCCCGTTGTGACCGCGAATCCTCTAACCGTTCGCTCGGAGTCGCGAGGGCGTCTCACACGCTACGCTTGCCGGGCGAACGTGACGCTCACATGAAAGAGGTCCGCCAGGACGACTTCGAGGCGCTCGACTTGTCCTGCGTCGCACAGATCGCATTCCGCTGACCGCAAAATCGCCAGCCGCTCCGGCGAACCGCTGACGACGACATGGTCCACGACTGCTTTCATCGACACCTTCGCCTCCGATTTGGCGCGTCGAATCTCGCGCAATACGTCAGAGACCACGTTCGTGGCTTCGCTGATTGCATCTGGTCCCGCGAGGACGTCAAGCAAAGATGCATCGGGCCACGGAGCGCGATGAACCGACGCTTCTTGCCACCAAGACCAGCTCTCCTCAGCGGCGAACGGCAGGAACGGCGCGAACAGGCGCTGGATCACCGACAGCGATTCAGCCAACGCGCAATGAGCCGACGCCGCCGCAGCCTCGGTTCCGTGCGCACGACCTTTCACAAGTTCAACGTAGTCGTCGCAATACCACCAGAAAAAGACTTCCGTCTGTTCGAGAGCTTTGCTGTAGTCCAGCGATGCAAACGAAGTTGTTGCGAGGTTCACGACCTTCGCAAGCCGCGCAATCATCGCCCGATCCAACGCTTCGGTGATGCTACTGCCGGATTGATGCGCGAAGCCCAGCGCGAACTTCGACACGTTCAACAGCTTCATTGCCAGCCGCCGCCCGTTCTTCATTTGGGTTTCGTCGAAAGCGGTATCCATTCCCGGGTGTCCCAGTGCCGCCCAGTAACGGACGCCATCCGAGCCATATTTGTCGAGCAGCGCGATCGGCGTCACCACGTTTCCCTTCGACTTCGACATCTTCTTTCGGTCAGGATCGAGAATCCAGCCTGACAGCAATGCATCCTTCCACGGCAGTCGATTTGTTTCCAGGTGCGACCTGACGACGGTTGAAAACAGCCACGTTCGGATGATCTCGTGCGCCTGCGGACGCAGGTCCATCGGAAACACCTGATCGAAGCACCCGTCGGCTTCTTCCCAACCGGTTGCGATCTGTGGCGTGAGGGAGCTCGTTGCCCACGTATCCATGATGTCGGTTTCACCGATAAATCCGCCGGCTTGTCCTCGCTGGTGTTCGCTGTAACCGGCTGGAACGTGCGACTGAGGATCGATCGGCAATGACGACTCGTCCGGGCAGACCGGTGCACCGAAATCAGGCTGGCCTTGTGAATCGAGCGGATACCACAACGGAATCGGCACGCCGAAAACCCTCTGACGACTGATGAGCCAGTCTCCGTTCAAACCGCCGACCCAACTTGCGTAGCGGCTACCCATGAAGCCGGGAGTCCAGCGCAGCTCATTGCCGCGCTCGAGGAGGTCCACACGAAGCGCCGAATCACGTCCGCCATTGCGCAAATACCACTGCCGCGTCGCGATGATCTCGAGCGGACGGTCACCTTTCTCGAAGAACTTGACGGCGTGCATGACCGGTCGCGGCGTTCCGATCATGGCGCCACTCGCCGTCAACGCCTCGACCATCAATCTCCGCGCTTCTGCAACGGTATTGCCCGCGATCTGCAGATACAACGCGCGACCTTCCCGCGACAAGATCCAATCCGGCATGTCACGCTGCATGCGACCATCCTTGCCTATAATCGCGCGTGTCGGGAGATCGAGTTCACGCCACCAGATCACATCGGTAAGGTCGCCGAAAGTACAGATCATTGCGAGGCCGGTGCCTTTCGCAGGATCGGCAAGCGGATGCGCCCTGACTGGCACCTCCATGCCAAACAACGGGCAGCGGATCTGCTTGCGTATCAGGTGGCGAAAGCGCTCGTCCTCGGGGTGCGCGACCAGCGCAACACAAGCCGGCAGCAATTCCGGCCGCGTCGAGGACACCACCACGCTGTTGCCGTCGTCATCTGCAAAGCGAAGATCATGAAAGGCGCCGCCGATCTCGCGATCCTCGAGTTCAGCCTGGGCCACCGCCGTTTGGAACGTGACGTCCCAGAGACACGGCGCCTGCTGGCTATAGAGTTCGCCGCGCTGCAGGTTTCGCAGCAAAGCGCGCTGACTTGCGCGTTGTGCGCGTTCGTCGATGGTCGCGTAGCTCAGACTCCAGTCGACCGAGAGCCCCAGGCGGGTGAAAAGATCACGGAAGGCAATCTCATCGAGCTCCGTCAGACGATGACATAGTTCAATGAAATTGCGCCGACTGACGCGAACAAACGACGATCGCCGGGACGGCACAGTATCGGGTGCGCGATAGCCTGGATCATGGGTGGTATCGGGATCGCAGACGACGCCATAGTAGTTCTCCACCCGCCGTTCAGTCGGCAGTCCGTTGTCGTCCCAGCCAATCGGATAGAAAACCGTCTTACCCGTCATACGCTGGAAGCGGGCGATGATGTCGGCATGCGTGTAGCTGAACACGTGGCCGACATGCAGGGAACCCGACACGGTAGGCGGAGGGGTGTCGATCGAATACACGGCATTACGATCCGCGGTGCGATCGAATGCATAGGTGCGGTGTTGGTCCCAATACTGGTTCCATCGCGCTTCAATACCTTCGAGCGCCGGTTTATCCGGCACGCGGATGGTCAATCGCGGTGCGATGTCGTGCGACAGGGGCGGCTCGTCAGCAGCGGCAACGTCGGGCGACGGCAGAGGGACCCCGCGAAGAAGACTGGTGGCGGGCGGGTCTGAAATTTCTGAGGAACCGGCAGGAGAAACTGGGTAACGCGGCGTACACGGACGCAAACACGTAAGGTGAGAGTAATCGGTAGACGGTGATTCTGTTGCGGCAATCAGAACATCGTTACGTTTAACGGTGACATAGCATCCTCCGAAGGTAGGTGTGAGCGGTTCCCCCGGCTTGTGACCGGAGTTTAGCTTTTATAGTCCATTGTGATGCTTCCCGCAATACCTTATCCGGCCGCCAGTTGCGAGGCCATCATGGGCGGCTGTGCTTTACGCGCTGAAAATAAGCGAGTGACCGATTTGCACCACAACCGTCGAGACCCGGCTCACTTCACGAGTGTCCGCGCCGACATTGGATGATTGATGTTGCTGCCTTCAAACGGCGGGAAGCGCTCGAAGTCGGCGCGCATCTGATGGCATACGGGCGAATTCATCGCGGCGGTTATGGCTTCGGCGCTGTCTAACATGAGCTTGTTGCGCTGCATGTAGTGAACCTGTGGCCACGGCATGGCGTCGATCCAGTCCACGCGGGTGAAGATCTCTATCTCGCGTACGCCGTCGAAGAACTTCATGATTTGCGGGTGATGCGCGAGGTAATAGGCGAGCCATTCGTCGAGATTTTCCGCACGGCCAGGATAGTGGACCAGGAACTGGCAGGGTAGTGCGCCATCGGGTACGAGCGGCGTGGAATCAAGCACCGGGAATGGCCACCGCGCCCACCTGCTGTTTGATGGCGCACGCCGCGAGGCTCGAAAAATCGGAGCGCGCAATGCTTTGCAGGTGTTCATCGGCGGCAATGGATACTTCGAGCGCTGCGAAGGTATCGAAGTCGAGTTGCAGCGCGAAGATGGGCGAAGAACCGCCGTTCGTGTAGTAGTAGTCGGCGTGCTGGGGCGTGTAGGGGCGCGCGTGGCGAAGATCTGGCGTGGCGTCGATGCGCGTGGTCATGGTCTCCAGATCGCTCGCGCTGATGCGCGCGTCCGGGTCGGGATGCGTGAAGGTGACGAGATAGGAAAATTGCATGATGATCGGGTTAATAGCTGAGAGGGAACAGCGCCGCGCATCACATCAGAGTGCGGGCAGGCGCGTCTGAAGGCGCTGCAAGTCGATCTCGCCGCTCGCGTCGTGCCCAGCAATCTCGAGCATCAGCGCAATGCGCAACTTGGGCGGCGCGAGATCGCCGCCGGCCAGGAGGCCGTCGGCCGCGAGGAAGCGCTGCACCGGCACGGTGTCACGCGGCGCGCGCGGCGCCTGCACAACTACTACACCTGCCTGCGCCGCGCGCACGAGCGCGCTTATTTCCTTTGACGCCGGCCGTCCCGGTGCAAGGCCCGCCGAGACAATGCCGCGCGCGCCGGCGCCACGAACGCATCAATGGCGGCGCCGTCCGCACCTGCATAGGACATTGCAATATCGACGCGCGGCAGTGTCGTCACGTCCTCCGGCAGATTACAGTGCGGCGCGGGTTCGGCCATGCGGCGACGCTAGACCACGCTGGCGTCCGCATCCACACGGCCGAGCGGGCCGAACGGCGGCGCTTCGAATGCACCGAGCTCGAAGCTCGCGGCCTTCGTCACGTCGCGCGTCGCGAAGAAGAGCCCGCCGAGCGTCACCAGCACGCCCGCGCCGCGCGCAGGTTGGCGTTGGCGTCGCTGCCATCGGTGTTGGCCGGACGCTGCGCGCCTGTCACGACGACGGGCTGATCGAGCGCGATCGTCAGGTCCCGGAACCATGCCGTTTCTTCAAGCGTCGCAGTGCCATGCGTGACGACGAAACCCGTCAGCGAAGGATCGGTCGCCGCTGTGCGCCGGATCAGCGCCGAGAGTTAGAGCCAGTTGGCCGGTCCAATCGACACGCTCCCGAGACTGCGAAACGGAATGGGCACGAGGTCGATATCGGGCGCGAGTTCGCCGAGCGTGGCAAGCAGATCGTCAATAGGATTAATCACACCGCTGTCGGCATATTCAATCCAGTCGAAGCGATGCCGCCCGTGCATGGCGAACGTGCCGTCCGTGCCGATCACCGCGATCCGCGCGCGTTTCGCGGCTGGGTTGGGCATGTGCGTCATGCTTGCAGCCTCACAAAAAGCCGGTTGTCCACGATCTTCGTGTCGTGGTGGCGCGTGTCGCGCGTGATGGGCGCGGCTAGCGCACGGCTTGTGCGGACATCCACGAGGTCTGCGTGCAGTGGGCATTCCACTTCGCCGTTTTCCATGTCACCGTCGCTCAGGAGCGCCGCGCCGTGCGTGCAAATGTCGTCGAATGCGTGGATCGGAAGAAGCCTGTGATGCTATAATGCGTGGCTGAACGAGGAAGCGGGACAAAGCCGGTTTCGCGATGAGCGTCTTGGCAAAAGATTCCGCCTGGTTCTCGAACGCCTGTGGTCGTCTATCGGGCAGAGGATTCCGGTGGCAGTTGGGGGGGGGGGGGGGGGGGGGGGGGGGGGGGGGGGTGGG
>LGTG01000011.1 GCA_001190015.1 Candidatus Burkholderia crenata | reverse complement strand
AAAGCTTCCCCAGTCGCATTGACTTTGTTCTCCTGGCAAGGTGCGAAGCCGAAGGTACGCCTCGGTCACCGGGCGCGGACGATGAAGCGAAACCAGGTGTCTGAAGTGGTGATGACCGCCGCGGTAGCCCCGCTCATAGACCATCGCATACAGGCGGCTGGCCGTGAGTGAAGGAAACCTCTTCAGCGTCTCATGGATGAATGGCAGGTAGGCATCGATTTGCGAGGGCCGCAGCACGGGGCCGATCCGGGGCAGGCCGGCCTGCGCCAGCACGCGCTGGACGGTGCCGCGGTGCACGTGCAACTGGCGCGCGATGGTGCCACAGCGCCACTTCTCGACGTGGTAGTAGCGCAGGATCTGTGCTTCAAGTTCGGTTCCGATGGTCATGGGTCATGTCCTGTGAAATGCGTAAGGAATGCAAACATCACGGAAGACCCGACGGCGAAGTGGCCCCAGGCGTACGAAGCCCGAACACACGCATTTGCAGAAGTGGCAATGCTCTGGCACAGGTGCGGCGGTGATGGGTGCCGGTGATGTGGCCGCCGACGTCGTCGAAGTCGGTGCCAGTAGAGCATTGGCGGCAGGCATGGCGGGACCGGGGTGGGGCGGGGGGGTGGGGGGGGGGGGGGGGGGGGGGGGGGGGGGGG
>LGTG01000130.1 GCA_001190015.1 Candidatus Burkholderia crenata | reverse complement strand
GGTCTATCCTGTGACTACTATGGCCTCTGCTGACTTCTTGCTCCGGCTCGACGTCGTTGCCCTTTTAGGCACCAGGCGAGATCTCCCCAGGTAAGAACGCAATCCTTCACCGCACAACCACCGGATTTACCGCACCTAATCCTTGACCACGAGAGCTTCGCGGTTAAGCGCCCGCTTGCCCTGATCGGCACCGCCTATCCGGTTCTTGTACATCAGCTCACGGGAGGACTTACACTTCCAAGATTGCGCCCATGCTGGGCGCACGCATTGTCGCCGCCGCAGATAAGCGCGTCGCAATCGAATTCAGATAGTCGCGGATGAGCTAGTCATCGAGGTAATCGGGTTCGCGGCGCAGGTCGCGCATCAACCGCTCGCCGAGCCGGCGCTCGGTCTGCGGGGTAAGCTTGCCACCGGAACCATCGCCGAGATCCGGGAGTTGCAGCGCGTTCATCGATGCCTGGAGACCCGTCTTTTTACCCGGGCGGTTCGCGAAACGGGTTTCGGCACCGCCGTAGAGGCCGAAGACGTTGGTGTCGATGGCGGTTGGGCTTAGGCTTGTTGGGGCGTCGGTGAGTGGGAATGGTGCTGGCGCTGGAGCGAAATCGGCGAGGGGCTTGGCGGTGAGCGATGTGTTTGATGTGGTCGACGCGTTCGCAGTTGGTGCGGCTGAAACCGCTTGCGCGAACGCGCCGGGCGGCACGGCCACGGTCAGGCACAACACGGCGGCAACTAGTCGGTTTGGACACATGGCAAACTTTGCTATACGGTCGCCGGGGTGGCGCGCGGCCATCGGCTGAAACACTGTTAACGAACAAGCGAAAACGATTTGAAAGACTTATCGTAGCAGCGTGTGCGCGCCTTGACCACCCGTGCGCCGCTGTTATGATGAGCACCCGTTGCAAGGAAAGGTTATGTCCGGACTTACGCATTTCGATGCTTCTGGCGAAGCGCACATGGTCGATGTTGGCGACAAAAGCGAGACACGTCGCGTGGCCAGCGCGCGTGGTTTCATCGTGATGCTGCCCGCCACGCTCGCGCTGATCCGCGACGGCAAGGCTAAAGCGATGTACTCGGCGTCGCGTGAATCGCTGCGATCCAGGGTGCCAAACGCACCTCCGATCTGATCCCGCTATGCCATCCGCTGGCGTTGACGCGAGTGGCGGTGGATTTTTCCATCGATGAAAAACTGCCCGGCGTGTTTTGCGAAGTACGCGTTGAAACGGTCGGGCGCACAGGCGTGGAGATGGAAGCGCTGACCGCCGTGCAGGTGGGACTGCTGACGGTTTATGACATGTGCAAAGCAGTGGATCGCGGAATGACAATCACCGATGTGAAGGTGCTGGAGAAGCACGGAGGGAAGTCGGGGGATTGGGTGGCGGGGAGTTGAATTTGAATGTCCCCCACCCGCACTGAGCCCTTGTAAATCACTGCCGGTGTCTGGCAAGCAATGATATTCAGTTGGCCTGTCATAAATTTTGTGTGTAAGGCATAACATGTGGCTCAAGGAGCATGTATGCCACGCAAACTCAAGACGGCCACCGATGCCCAGACGGCGTTGCCGTCGATTCCGAAGGAACTGATCGATCAGTTCGTGAAGGGACCCATGACAGCTGAAGCGGTGCACGCCGCTTCGGCCGCATTCAAGAAGGCGCTGATCGAGCGGGCGCTGGGTGCCGAGCTCGGACATCACCTGGGCTATGCGGCCGGTGCTGTGCGGCCCGAAGACGCGACCAACCATCGCAAGGCAAGAGCGGCGAGACGGTGCTGACCGACGACGGCCCGCTTCGACTGGAGATTCCGCGCGATCGCAACGGCAGCTTTGCGCCGATCCCGATTCCTAACAGGCTGTTGAAATTGGATCCCGTGTAAGCGGGG
>LGTG01000129.1 GCA_001190015.1 Candidatus Burkholderia crenata | reverse complement strand
GGTGCAATCGAGGCACGACCGGTGTCGGCATAGATGACGCCAAACAGCCCGTTGAGCCGTTTCAACGCTTCGTTGACCAGCAGTCGAATTGGTCTCAGCGGGTGATCCGCCGGGACGAAATCCTCCAGCTTGACCGTAGTAAACAGAGGTTCTTGCATCTCATCCAATCCGCGCATCGCATCCATCGCCAAAGATTATGAACACGATATCCATAACGCTGTCCCTCAAACCCCGCTTACACGGGACCCAATTTCAACAGCCTGCTAAGCAGATAGGTTGTTTCGGCGGTAGTGTGATTTTTCATGCGCCAGTCTCTTTCAGGGTTGAAAAATTTATCCTGCCTGGTAGGCTGACTGAGCCTTGTTGGATCGGTATATAGGACTTGTCCGAAACGCTGTGCGACGTTGATCCAACGCAACGACGTCGTGCATCTATGAAAAATAGCCAACTTAGGCAGACCACTAACCCTAGCAGCAACCCCGCATTGACCCGACCACCGCCCGCCCAACCAGAACCCCAAAACCTGTCCATCAGCGCGAGCGAACATCCCGGGTGCGAACGAACACATAACGAACGGCCTGTCCAGCTCCGGCTAAAATATTACAAACCTGGCGATGCCCAAAATAGCAAAAACACCGCAAACAGCCAAAAAAGAATTCGTTCCATTTCAAGGAGTTTTACCCATGCCTCTAGTATCAATGCGACAACTGCTGGATCACGCGGCTGAAAACGGTTACGCGCTTCCGGCGTTCAACGTCAACAACCTGGAGCAAGTACAAGCCATCATGTCCACTGCCGACCAGGTCAACGCACCGGTCATCATGCCGGCTTCCGCCGGCGCGCGGAAATACGCCGGAGAAGCGTTCCTGCGTCACCTGATTGAAGCAGCGGTCGAGTCATATCCCCATATATCCCGGTCGTGATGCACCAGGACTACGGGCAGTCCCCCGCAGTCTGCATGGCCGCCATCCGCAGCGGTTTCACCAGCGTCATGATGGACGGCTCGCTTGAAGCCGACGGCAAAAGAGCATCGCATCGTATGAATACAACGTCGGCGTCTCGCGCAAAGTAGTCGAAGCAGCTCATTCCATTGGCGTGACGGTGGAAGCCGAACTTGGAGTGCTCGGCTCGCTCGAAACCATGAAGGGCGACAAGACGGTCACGGCGCCGAAGGCACCATGACCCGCGAGCAGTTGCTCACCGACGTCGAACAAGCCGCCGACTTCGTGAAAAAACCCCAGTGCGACGCGGTGGCTATTGCTATTGGCACATCGCATGGAGCGTACAAATTCACCAAGAAGCCGACGGGCGATATCCTTGCCATCCAGCGCATCAAGGAAATCCACCAACGCATCCCGAACACCCATCTGGTGATGCACGGATCGTCGTCGGTGCCGCAAGACCTGCTGGCCGAAATCCGCGAATTTGGCGGCGATATGAAGGAAATCTATGGCGTGCCGGTCGAGGAAATCCAGGAAGGCATCCTCACGGCGTTCGCAAGGTGAACATCGATACCGACCTGCGTCTGGCAATAACGGGCGCAATTCACCGCCATTTCGGCGAAAATCCGTCGAAATTTGATCTGCGCGACTACTTGAAACCCGCCCGCGAGGCGGCGAAGAAGATTTGCCTCGAACGCTACATGCAATTCGGCTGCGAGGGCCAGGCGAGCAAGATCAAACCGGTCCCGCTCGATAAAATCGCCGAGAAGTACAAGTCCGGCGAACTGGCGCAAATCGTCAGGTAAGCAAGTCGAGATAAGCGCTTCGACCCGGTCTGAAGCGCCAGCTTGCCTTGAGCCATAAGCCCGAGGCAGGCGTTTGAACGGCCCGCTGGACGGCCTTTTTTGAGATGGCCATCCTCGACGGCGTAGCGTGCGATTTCACGCGCAGCCTCACCGTCGATGAACCAAAACCGAGTCGTCCGCCACACCCGTTTACAATAGCGTTAAGTGGCGCTTGTCGCCCGGTTTTGCGCCGGGTATTGCCGGTTATTAATACGCAGAATGAATGCAAAGGCTGGCCCCGGGCGCCTGACAGGGCCAACCGACACGAACCGCCGTTCCCGTAATTCCGGGGAACGGCGTGTTGGTTTTTTCTCTCAGCCTGATTTGCGGCACTTTTCCGGTAGATGACGATGTCCACCTCACATTCCCCACTGTACGAATCTACGCTGAAATCGTTACTCCTGCTTGGCCGCGGTAAAGTCCGCGACAACTACGCAGTCGGTAAGGACAAGCTCCTGATCGTCACCACCGACCGCCTCTCGGCGTTCGACGTGATCATGGGCGAGCCCATTCCGAACAAGGGCCGCGTCCTGAACCAGATGGCCGACTTCTGGTTCGCGAAGCTCTCGCACATCGTGCCGAACCACAATACGGGCATTGATCCGGCAACCGTCGTTGCCGCCGATGAAGCCGAACAGGTCAAGGGCCGCGCCGTCGTGGTGAAGCGCCTGGAGCCGATCCTTGTGGAAGCGGTCATGCGCGGTTATCTGGCCGGTAGTGGCTGGAAGGACTATCAGGCAACGGGTTCGGTCTGCGGCGTGGCCTTGCCGGCGGGCCTAAAGAACGCGGAAAAGCTGCCCGAGCCGATTTTCACGCAGGCAGCGAAGGCGGAAATGGGCCATCACGACGAAAACATCACCTATGATGAGATGGAACGCCGGATTGGCACGGAACTCTCCGCCACCATCCGCGAGATTTCGATCAAGCTGTACAAGGAAGCGGCCGAGTACGCGGCAACGCGCGGCATCATCATCGCGGATACGAAGTTTGAATTCGGGCTGGACACGCGCGGCGAGCTGTTCCTGATGGACGAAGTGCTGACGGCGGATTCGTCGCGTTTCTGGCCGGCGGACGCGTATCAGGTGGGCACGAACCCGCCATCGTTCGACAAGCAATTCGTGCGCGACTGGCTCGAAACGCAAGCGTGGGGCAAGATGCCCCCGGCGCCGAAGCTGCCCGCCGATGTGGTCGCGAAAACGGCCGAGAAGTACGAAGAAGCACTGCAACGGTTGACCGGGCAGTCGCTGGCGTAAGGTTTCAGGCGTCCGGGCCGGCCAGGATGGTGATCGCTGCTGCGGGCGTTTCCGGTGGCTTGGCCGCCGTAACGGCAAGGAAAAAAGCCGCGGGCGATCAACGCACCCAGGCGTCCGGCCCTGCAGTGCCGAGTCCCGAAAGTCGTTCGATGATGGCCGTATCAATCCGCATCACCCGAAAAAGGCCACCGAAGGCCTGTCCACCCCAAAGGAATGCAGCACGATGAGCGAAGTCCAGACCGCCGCCGCGGCCCACACGCATGACGTACCGTTGATCGGCGTGTTGATGGGTTCCAGTTCCGACTGGGACGTGATGAAAAACGCGGTCGCGATCTTGCAGGAATTCGGCGTGCCTTACGAAGCGAAGGTTGTATCGGCGCACCGAATGCCCGACGAAATGTTCGCCTACGCCGAAAGCGCGCGTACGCGTGGCCTTGCGGCGATCATCGCGGGAGCGGGCGGCGCGGCGCATTTGCCGGGCATGCTTGCAGCCAAGACTACGGTGCCGGTGCTGGGCGTACCGGTATCGAGTAAATATTTGAAAGGCGTGGATTCGCTGCATTCGATCGTGCAGATGCCCAAGGGCGTGCCCGTGGCGACGTTTGCTATCGGCGAGGTGGGGGCGACGAACGCGGCGTTGTTCGCGGTCTCCATATTCGCTGTCACCCAAACGGCCTACGCTGACAAACTCGTGGCATTCCGTGCGCGCCAGAACGACGCAGCGCACGCCATGGTCCTCCCGCCGCTGTAAACGACCAGTTTGCAGCAGTTTCACGTAACACCTCCGGCAATATTTCCGGCCGAGACTGATTGACCGACCCCACAAGATGAACACACCCACCCAACCCAGGTCTCCCATCCAGCCTGGCGCATGGCTCGGCATGGTCGGCGGCGGCCAGCTTGGCCGTATGTTTTGTTTCGCCGCGCAGTCCATGGGCTATCGCGTGGCGGTCTTCGATCCGGACGAGGCGAGTCCGGCCGGTTCCGTCGCCGATAAACACCTGCGTGCAGCCTACGACGACCCCGCCGCGCTGACCGAATTCGCGCGCTTGTGTGCGGCGGTATCGACGGAATTCGAGAACGTGCCGTCTGCCAGCCTCGATTTCCTCGCGAAAACCACCTTCGTGAGCCCCGCAGGCCGGTGTGTCGCCATTGTGCAGGATCGCGTGGCGGAGAAACGGTTTATCGCGAGCGCGGGCGTGCCGGTGGCGCCGCATGTGGTGATCGAATCGCCCGAGGCGCTGGCCGCTTTAAGCGACGAACAGATCGCCGCCGTGTTGCCGGGCATTCTGAAGACGGCGCGTTTGGGCTACGACGGTAAAGGCCAGACAAGCGTGCGCAATGTCGATGAAGTGCGCACGGCTTACAGGTCGCTCGCGGGCGTGCCATGTGTGCTTGAAAAGCGCATGCCGCTGAAATTCGAGGTGTCGGTGCTGATCGCGCGCGCCGGCGACGGGAAGTCGGCCGTCTTTCCACTTGCGCAGAACCAGCACGTTGGCGGAATTCTGGCGAAGACCGTCGTGCCGGCGCCGGATGCGTCGCCTGCTCTCGTGGCCCAGGCGCAGGGCGCCGCGTTTACTATCGCCGCGAAGCTGGATTACGTTGGCGTGCTGTGCGTGGAGTTTTTCATCCTCGAAGACGGCACGCTGATCGCGAACGAAATGGCGCCACGCCCACACAATTCCGGCCACTACACCGTCGATGCCTGCGCGACCAGCCAGTTCGAGCAGCAAGTCCGCGCAATGACCGGCATGCCGCTCGGCGACACACGCCAGCATTCGCCGGCCGCCATGCTGAACATTCTCGGCGATATCTGGTTCGAAAGCTCGAAAGCGTGCACGCCGCCGTGGCATGACGTGATGGCGTTGCCGACTGCGCGCCTGTATCTGTACGGCAAGGAGGAGGTGCGGCCCGGTCGCAAGATGGGCCACATGAATTTCACCGGGGCCACGCTGGAAGAAGTGCGCACGGCGGCGCGCGATTGCGCCCGCATGCTGCACATTGCGCTGGACTGACCTCGATGACTTTCGAAACCCCCACCGTCGAGCAGATCCGGGAGGCGGCCACGTTACTCGACGCCGGCCAGCTCGTCGCGTTTCCGACTGAAACCGTCTACGGGCTGGGCGGCGATGCCGAGAATCCCGAGGCCATCGCACGGATCTATGCGGCAAAAGGGCGGCCGTCGAATCATCCTGTGATCGTGCATCTCGCGCCCGACAGCGATCCGGCGTACTGGGTCCAGACGCTTTCAGCCGACGCGCAGAAACTGATCGATGCATTCTGGCCCGGCCCGCTTACGCTGATCCTCAAGCGCGCGGCGCACGTGCCGGCGGCGGTCAACGGCGGGCAGGATTCCGTCGCTATCCGCTGCCCGTCGCATCCGGTGGCGCAGGCGCTGCTTACGACCTTCAGCACCCTGCGTGATGGTCATGGCGGCGTGGCGGGGCCATCGGCGAACCGGTTCGGGCATGTCAGTCCGACCACGGCGCAACATGTTTGCGATGAGTTCGGTGCAAGCGTGCATGTGCTCGATGGCGGGGCGGCGAAGGTGGGCATCGAATCGACGATTCTTGATTTGTCGCGGGGCTTTCCTGCATTGCTCCGGCCGGGGCATGTGAGTCCGCTGGAGATTGCGGACGTGCTTGGCGTGATGCCGCGTCTGCCCGATGGCAGCGACGCCAGCGCGCCGCGCGCCTCCGGCACGCTGAAGGCGCACTACGCGCCGCGCACGCCGCTCAGTTTGCTGCCGTTCGCGGCGCTGGAACGGATGCTCGCCGCGCATCCGCCGAGTGGCGGCAAGAAGCTGGCGCTGGTCGTGCGTGCATCGAGCGCGGGTAAATGGGCCCACGCGCCGAATGTCCATTTCATTGCTGCGCCTGATGACCCGCAGAGCTACGCACGCGAACTGTACGGTCTGCTGCGCGCGCTCGATCGCGCCAATGTCGAGCGGATTTTGATCGAGACGCTGCCGGATTCGGCGGAATGGAGCGCGGTGAACGACCGGCTGGGACGCGCGGCGGCGGCGTTTGAAGAGCAGCAGGGCTAGACGGGCGGACGGGCTGGCGCTACGTCAGGCAAGATCAGCTACAAAAGCCTTTCGAATCATGGGGCAAGGCGACCTGAATAGTTTAGATACAAAAAATATCTAAACCCGCGTGCGAAGACACGAGCGATAAACCCCCAAGTCTGACGGCGACGAGAACCGCCCCCAAAATGCAAAATGCCCGGTCGAAGAAAGACCGGGCATTTTTTACGTCACGCTCATACAAGCCGGGCTTATTTCCCCAGCCCGCTTGCCGCAATCTGCTGCTCCACGTACGTGGAGAACAGTGCGTGCAGATGCGTCGTCGGGTGGACCGTGTCGGCGTACATGTACGTCTGGTCCGCGCCGGCTACCGTGTAGGTTTTGCGGCGAGCAGAACAGCGACGTGCCGTAGGCAGTCGGGTTTGGCTCGCCCAGCTTGGTCGCGGCGGCGATCATCGCGGTGAGATTACAGGCCGTACCCGTATTCGACACCGTGAAGCCGTTTGCCTGATAGTTCGCCTGGATACCGTCGACCCAGGTGTAGGCATCGACGTAGATCACCTTCGACAACAGCCCGGCCTGCTGCAGCGCGCCTTTCAACGTGCCGTTGAACAACTGCGTGACTTGCGAGAAAAAGTCACGCCTTGATCGGCGCTGGCCAAGCCCTGCGGCGATCCGCCGATATCAGGAATAGTCGATACCACCACGTGTGTCGCACCGGCTTGCAGCACCTGGCCAACCACCGTCGCCAAGTCGATTGCCGCCTGGCTGATGGCGGTTGTCGCGGCAGTCTGCGCAGCGGCGCCCGCTGCCTGCGCTTGCGCCGGCGTGATGGTTCTCGCGGCGAGCTGGGCCCGGATGCCGGCGGCAGTCGTTTGCTCGACGGTCAGGTTTTAGAAGATGTCGTTGGCGCCGCCGTCCACCAGCACGAGTTGGTTGGCGTTGAACGAGCCATACGACGTGATGAACTGGGTCACCTGGTCGTTGATCGGGATCGTGGTGGCCTCTGTGAGTAGTCGGCGTTCGTCGTGCCCGGTGTGGCATGGCCAATCCCCGGCTGCAGCGTCACGCGTGCACCGCCCTGTGCGTAAACCAAACCGCTGGCCGCCGAAAGCGCGATGCGAAGCCACTGGTGTTCGCCGCCGTCAGTGTGCCACCGTAATACTGCGCCACGTTCTGGGTCCGGACCTGGCCGGGATTCGTCGTGAAGCGGCCGTCGCCGAAGTTCGCTGTTGCAACCGGCGCATACGTGCCGCCGTCCGAGAGACTGTCGCCAAACGACACCACTTGCAGCGTCACACCGCCCGGCGGCGTGTTGTTATTATTGCTATTGCCGCCGTACGCGGCCAGCATTGCAACCGCGGCGCATGCAGTGGCCGTCTGGACGGCGAGCAGCCAGCGCGTTTGACGCGCAGCGGGTTTCGTCAGGGCGGGTTTCATTGACTTCATCTCCTCGGTTCTCGTTTATCTGGTCATGTGGTCTGCACGCCGCGTCGAGGTTGCTGTCGGCCGGCTGCTTGGGCGTTGGCTTCGTACGACACGCATTGTGCGTGCCGTCGGCTTGGCGTGGCGATAGCTTACCGAATCTTTAAGAGGATTTGAGATTGTTTCCTACGAGGGTTTGCCTGTGCTTGCAGACTGCGCATCCTCGGGTTCTAAACGGGTCAGGAAGCGTCTCATTCAGCCGATGCCGTGCGGCGCGCGCCTTCATAAACCCACTCGAGCAGCGCGTCATGCGCCGCCCGCGCCGCCTCGGCGCGCGGATCGTTGATAAAACTTACCACCACGTAGCTCTCGCCGTTCTCCGCGCCCACGTAGCCGGCGATGGCTCGCACGTCGCGCAGCGTGCCCGTCTTGATGTGAGCGTTACCGCCCGCGCCCGCGTTGGTGAACCGGTTGCGCATAGTGCCGTCCACGCCCGCAATGGGCAACGACTCCATGAAGACCTGTGCCACCGGGCTCGAATTCGCTGCCGTGAGCAGGTCAGCGAGCGATTGCGCCGTGATGTGTTCTTCGCGCGACAGGCCCGAGCCATTATCGAGGTAGAGGCCGGTCATGGGCAGCGCGCTCCGATGCAGGAACGCCTGGATCGCTGCTGTTGATTTCTGGGTTGTCGCCGGCGGTTTGCCCATCGCGGCGCCAATGGTCAGGAACAGGTTGCGCGCCATCACGTTGTTGCTGAACTTGTTGATGTCGCGAACGATGTCGGACAACACCGGGCTGCGGTGCGTGCCGACCAGCCTCGCGCTGATCGGCGTTGGGCCTTCGCGCGTGGTGCCGTTGAAGGTGCCGCCCGCCTGTTTCCACAGTGCAAAAAAGCCGCCGGCGAAGAAGGTGGAGTGATCGAGTGCGGCGACGTTGATAGTGCGCGGGCCGCAGCGCAGCGGATAGTCGCCGATAAACGACGCCTGCACAAAACCGCCCGTGGTTTGCGCCACGCTCGGCGACGCCGCGGGCAGGGAGTCCGCGCAAGCGCCGAGCGTGACGTGCAGTTCGTTGTCGATCTGCAACTGCGCGAGTTGCAGCAGCATATCGATTGCCACCTGGCCGTCCGGGCTCGGCGTCAGCGTGAACGACAGCGATTTGAATGCATACAGCAGCGGATCCGGGCCGACGTTGTAGGGCGCGCTTTCGTCGGCGTCGAAGGCGGGGAGGTCGCGTGTGGACGTATCGAAATAGCGTTTGTCCAGCACCAGCGCGCCGTCAATGGCCGTGATGCCGTTGCGGCGGATCTGGTCCACCAGGTCGATGAGTTCTTCCGGCACGAGTTTCGGATCGCCCGTGCCCTGGATATACAGGTTGCCGTGAAGGACGCCGTTTGCATCGACTTCACCGTCGGCGTAGGCGGTGGTTTTCCAGCGGTAATCCGGGCCCAACAGCGACAAGCCCGAGTACGTGGTGACCAGCTTCATAGTGGAGGCAGGCATCATGGGCTGATTGGCGTTGATCGCGACGAGGGGCACGCCGCCGCCAATCCGCTCGACCACTACGCTCATCGATGAAAGCGGTACGTGGGCCCGTGCCAGCGCCGCCATGACGGTGGCCGGCAGCGGGCCGGCCGGGACAACGACACGCTTCAACTTCGACTTCTTCGCCGCGGCGCATTTCGCCGTTTGCTGCTGCGCTTCCGCTTTGGGACCGCCACTGCCGCGGGCCTTGACGGGCGTGTTCATCGCGAAGGTGAAAGTGGCTGCGGTTATGACCAGGGTCGCGGCTGTAAGCCAACGTTTGGCAAGTGGACTTCTCCTGTTCAAAAAGGGGGCTCTATACATGTGGTCATGTGGTCGGATCGTGATGTCGTGCGGTTTTACGGATTGCAGGGCGAGGGCATCCCAAGCGGTGCGGCTATTGTATGGGGGTTCTGCTTACCGGTTTAAGGTTTGCCGGCTTTCATCCGGCGGCGGGTGCGAAGCCCTGGCGCCCCGCAGTCCACCTGGGCCTCAGCGCGGAGCCAGCTGCTCGGGGCAGTGAATAACGCTGCATCGTGCGCTCCATGCCGTCGAAGAACACCTGCTGCCGCGTTCATCTTGCGTCCGCAATGCCACAGCAGATCGACGTCGACATCGACCAGACCCTCTTCCTGCGGCAAACGCCAGAGACGCTGTTGCGTGAGGTCGTCGCGGACAATGTGCTCGGGCGGGCAGCCAATGCCGTATCCCACGAAGATCAGCCGCCGCACTTCGTCCAGACTGGGCGACGCCGCTACGATCCGTCCCGTGAACCCGTGCTGGTCGCGAAAGACGGTCAGCGGCGACAAGCTGTCGCCAATCTGGTCGCTCGTGAACGCCACGAAATTTTCCGCGAGCAGGTCTTCCATGGACAGCCCGTGCCGTCCAAACAAGCGATGGTACCGGCTACAAAACGCTGGCGTAGAAAACAGTGCTGCTCGAGTTTATCGATGGGTGTACGGCACAGACTGAGCCCCGCCGTCGCGATCTTTTGCAGCAGCGACGAAATGATGTCCGACGAACGCATCACCTCAATATGCAGGTCGATACGCGGATAAGTCCGGTGGAATTCGCCGAGAAACTCGTTGTACACACCTGAATCGATGCGGCAACCGTCAGCAGCCGGATCGAACCAGTGATGTCCTCGCGCGGACATCGAGTTCGGTTTCGAGCCGCGACATGTGGCCGTCGATATCGCTTGCGATCCGGTACACCTCTTCGCCTGCGCGCGTGGGTTCAAAGTGCGGACCGCGGCGCTGGATCAGGTTGCGCCCGAGCGTGTCTTCCAGGCGCTTGAGCGCCTGGCTCACCGCCGGTTGGGTGAGATGCAGGCGCGCGGCGACCGCCGCTTTCATCGGCACGATGATCGAGTGGTACGACTCTACATCTACGCCACCGCCGCCGCGCTTGTGTTCGGCGAGCTGTATTTTCCATCGCATGATCCGTTCGTCAGCTCCATGGCGTCGTTCGCCACCTTTGCCGTTGGTTTCTTCGCGCGGCCCCTGGGCGGTGTGCTCTTCGGGCACCTTGGCGACAAGATCGGCCGCCAGAAAGCGTTGATGACCACGCTGATGATAATAGGCGTGGCGACGGTATGCGTCGGTTTGCTGCCGGCTTATGCGAAGGTCGGTGTGCTCGCGCCGGTCTTGCTCGTGCTGCTGCGCGTGGTGCAGGGCATCGCGGTCGGCGGCGAATGGGGCGGAGCGGTGTTGATGGCGGCCGAACATGGGCCGAAGGGAGGGCGGACGTTTTTCGCGTCGTTCGCGCAATTGGGCAGCCCGGCCGGCCTGATCCTTTCGCTGATCGCGTTCCGCGTGGTGACCTCCCCGCATGAGGAGTTCATCACGTGGGGCTGGCGTCTGCCGTTCTTGATAAGCGCAGTGTTGCTCGTGGTCGGCATCCTGATTCGAATGGGTATGAACGAGTCGCCGGAATTCGAGCGCGAGAAGTTGTCCAAACGCACGGTTGAATTGCCGATTGCCGAAGTGTTCCGCTCATCGGGCGCCCTCGTTGCGTTCTGCATCGGCGCGAATACGATTGGCATTGCCGGCGTGATTTCACCAACACCTTCATGATTTTGTACACCACGCAGTATGTGGGCGTGACGAAATCGCTGATCCTCGATTGCCTGTTTGCGGTTGCGATCATCCAGTTCCTCTCGCAGCCGCTGGCCGCGTAGCTGGCCGAAAAGATCGGCGGTGCGCGCTTCCTGAAGCTCACGGCCCTGGGCGCGATGATCTCGCCGTATCCCATGTTCATCCTCGTACAGAGCGGCAACATGGTGTCGATGATTATCGGCATCGCGATTGCGGTGGTCTGCATGGCGAGCTTCTATTCGGTGATCGCGGGTTTTGTCAGCGGTGTGTTCCCGGTGCGTGTGCGGTACTCGGCAATTTCGATTTCGTACCAGGTCTGCGGCGCGATTGCGGCCGGTTTGACGCCGCTCGTAGGCACCTAGCTTGCGCACAAGATTCACTGGGCAATGGGTGGCCACTCGCGGTGTTTTATACGTGTCTCGCCGGGATTTCACTGCTGTCTATCGTCGCACTCGATGCACTGAAACATCGCCGTGCCGATGCTCCGGAATCACTGGCTACTCGTTAAGTTTAGAGGATACCTAACCCCATGTTGAAAATCGATGGCTCGCGTTTGTGGACGACCTTGATGGAGATGGCGAAAATCGGCGCGACCCCGAAGGGCGGCGTGCGTCGCCTTGCGTTGACGGAAGAAGACCGGCGCGGGCGCGAGTTGTTCGCCGCGTGGTGCAGCGAAGCGGGAATGACGGTGCGTACAGATGAAGTGGGCAACTTGTTCGCGCGTCGCGAAGGAACCGACGCGAATGCGAAACCCGTGCTGATCGGCAGTCGTTTAGCAGGCTGTTGAAATTGGGTCCCGTGTAAGCGGGGTTTGAGGGACAAGCGTTATGGATATCGTGTTCATAATCTTTGGCGATGGATGCGATGCGCGGATTGGATGAGATGCAAGAACCTCTGTTTACTACGGTCAAGCTGGAGGATTTCGTCCCGGCGGATCACCCGCTGAGACCAATTCGACTGCTGGTCAACGAAGCGTTGAAACGGCTCAACGGGCTGTTTGGCGTCATCTATGCCGACACCGGCCGTGCCTCGATTGCAC
>LGTG01000128.1 GCA_001190015.1 Candidatus Burkholderia crenata | reverse complement strand
AGTGCAATCGAGGCACGGCCGGTGTCGGCATATATGACGCCAAACAGCCCGTTGAGCCGTTTCAACGCTTCGTTGACCAGCAGTCGAATTGGTCTCAGCGGGTGATCCGCCGGGACGAAATCCTCCAGCTTGACCGTAGTAAACAGAGGTTCTTGCATCTCATCCAATCCGCGCATCGCATCCATCGCCAAAGATTATGAACACGATATCCATAACGCTTGTTTCTCAAACCCCGCTTACACGGGACCCAATTTCAACAGCCTGCTAGGCTGGCTGTTACACTGGCCAATCACATGAAGGCGAGAAATTCAGTCGGCGTATCCGACGGACTGCCGGCCCGTCACGTTGATGCATTCCTTGACCGTCTTAGTGTGGCGCGATATTCCGAGGTCACGCTTGGCAAGAAGCGAAGGGTCTTGGCAGCCTTCTCTCGGTGGATGAAGAGCCAGAACATAGACCTGGCCCATCTCGACGAGTCTGACGCTGCTTTATTCATGAAGCGCCTGAGCAATGCACCGGCTCCTCGCGTTCAGTTTGAGCTTGCGGTACTAAGGCTGTTTCTTGGCTATCTGCGTAACGAAGGTATCGTGCACTTATCGTCGGTAAACTGCCCGTCGGCGGTCGCCGTTATACATGACCGTTACCTGGACTATCTGAGGCAGGAACGTGGACTTGCAGAGAACTCAGTGCTCGTCTACGGACCGTTCATTCGCGACTTCCTCGACAACCCAGGATGTCGGCAACGGCAGCGTTTGCCCGATGCATTCGACGCCGTAACGATCCGAAATCACTTGCTTGCTCGCAGTGGAATACATGCGACTCATGGCGGTTTCCCTCCGCTCGTTTTGCTATTTCTTGTTTCTGCGTGGCCATACGCCACAAACCGTTACTGACGGTCCGCAAGTGGCGGCAGTCATCCGTGCCAGCGTTCCTCACGCCTGAGCAAGAAGAAGTCATCATTGCCTCTACTGACCGATCAACCCCGTGCGGGCGCCGCGACTATGCCATTTTGCGTTGTTGGCTCGCCTCGGTTTGCGTGTCGGAGAAATCGTCGAGCTTGAGCTTGGCGACATCCGCTGGCGTTCAGGAGAACTCGTCATACATGGCAAGGGTCGAATGGTCGAACATGTTCCGCTCCTATCCGATGTTGGGAAGGCGCTCGCCGTCTACCTTCAAGCAGATCGCGGCACAAGCGCATCCCGACGGGTCTTCCTGCGCATGTGGGCTCCGCGCGTTGGCCTAACGGGTCCCAGCTGCAATTGTGGCCATATTGTCCGTCTAGCTTTCGTTCGGGCCGGGTTTTGTCCCGCATGCCGCGGCGCCGCATATCTGTTTCGCCACGGTCTGGCGACTATGATGATTCGCCGCGGCGCGTCAATGGCCGAAATCGCCGAGGTGTTGCGCCATCGCTCCCAGGACAGTACCGCAATATATGCGAAGGTCGCGTTCGAAGAACTGCGTGGTGTGGCGCGGTCCTGGCCAACGACGAGAGGTGTATACGAGTGCGATCCGCGATTCCCTAGTTCAATGTGGCCTTCCGTCGTGCTCTCGGGGCCAAATTTTATGAGCCAGCATTGGCATTGAATCATTTCGTTGATCTCCTCTAACGTGAGGGGGCCGAGTTCATCACCACCGATCTAGCTCTGCGTTGGGCGATGGCGTCCGAATCTGTAGAACGCGCCACATTGGGGCACCGCCTCTCCAAGGGGATTTGCCAAATGGATGATCGTCATTGACAGCAGGAATGAGGTTCCTCCTGCACGGTTGTTGAGTGCTCGCCGGCGGCGCAATTCTCCTCATATTTATACCGACCAGGAGATCTGCCAACTCATGGCACATACTGCGCGGTTGCATTTGCGGACGGGCATGCGAGCGACGACCTATACAACGCTTATCGGGCTTCTTGTAGCAACAGACCTCAAGGCCAGTGAGGCTTTTAGTCTTGACCGATCCGACGTCGATCTCGTGAACGGCATACTTTCTATCCGAGAATCGAAATTGGGTAAATCACGCTTTGTTCCGATAGAGGAGTCAACACGTGCCGCTCTCGAACACTACTTAGTAGGCTGTTGAAATTGGGTCCCGTGTAAGCGGGGTTTGAGGGACAAGCGTTATGGATATCGTGTTCATAATCTTTGGCGATGGATGCGATGCGCGGATTGGATGAGATGCAAGAACCTCTGTTTACTACGGTCAAGCTGGAGGATTTCGTCCCGGCGGATCACCCGCTGAGACCAATTCGACTGCTGGTCAACAAAGCGTTGAAACGGCTCAACGGGCTGTTTGGCGTCATCTATGCCGACACCGGTCGTGCCTCGATTGCACC